>NZ_DBNGPQ010000054.1:0-52576 GCF_057122925.1 Umezawaea sp.
GCAACCACCCGCCGGTCGTGTCCACCGCCGCGAGGCGCACGATCCCGGCGCGCACGCCGTTCTCGTTGACCGGCAGGGCCTCCGACCCCGACGGCGACCCGGTGACCTACCTGTGGGAGCAGGACGATCCCGGTGGCGAGACCGGAACCCCGTTGGTGGACAACACGAAGACCGACGGGCCGCTGTTCCGGGTGTTCGGTACGGAGGCGGTGGTCAGCGACGAGGACGCGCTGGAGTACTACTCCCCCGGCCAGAACACCACGACCACCGATCCGCGGCGGGTCTTCCCCGACCTGGCGCAGATCGCGGCGGGCCGCACCAACGCGGTCTCGGGCGCGTGCCCGGCCGCGCCCCCGCCGCCCACGACCGGTGGCGGGACGAACCTGCCGCCCGCGCTGGTCGACTGCTACTCGGAGTTCCTGCCCACCGCGGACTGGGTGGGCGTGGACGGCTCGCGCACCCTGCACTTCAAGCTCACCGCCCGCGACGGCAGGCCGGGCGGCGGCGGGATCGGGACGGCCGACACCGCACTGGTGGTCGCGCCGGACGCGGGCCCGTTCCTGGTGACCTCGCAGGGGTCGGCGGCAGGCTACCGCGGCGGGTCGAGGCAGGCGGTCACCTGGGACGTGGCGGGCACGAGCGCCGCGCCGGTCGGCACGAGGGCCGTGCGGATCACGTTCTCCACCGACGGCGGCCTCACGTTCCCGCACGTGCTGGCGAGCCGCACCCGCAACGACGGGTCGGAGACCGTGACGCTGCCGAGGGTCGCCACCACCAAGGGCCGGATCAGGGTCGAGGCCGTCGGCAACGTCTTCTTCGACCTCAACGACGCGGACATCACCGTGACCGGATGAGCGCGTGGCGAGAATCCGTCGGAGCCTGGCAATCCGGCCGGTTCCGCCCGCTGGTCCCCCTCGTTAGCGTCGGGTCACCGACACGAGGAGGACTGGTTCGATGGTGCACGCGCAGGTCGTTCTGTTCGACGGGTTCGACCCGCTGGACGTCGTGGCGCCGTACGAGGTGCTCAGTGCGGGCGGGATGGTCACCGGTGGCCTGCTGACGGCCGAACTGGTGTCCGCCGAGGGACCGCGCGAGGTGCCGAGCGGGCTCGGGTCGCTGACGCTGCGGGCGACGGCGGCCCTCGACCCGGCGCGCGCGGACGTGGTCGTGGTGCCGGGTGCGCTGGGGCGGCTGCCGGACGGCGACGAGCCGTCGGACGACACCATCCCGGCGATCCTGGCCCGCACCCTGGACACCGCCCTGCCCGCCCTGCTCAAGGAGGCGCTCGACCGGCCGGGGGTCACCGTGGCCACGGTGTGCGGCGGGTCGATGGTGCTGGCGATGGCCGGGCTGGTGGTGGGCCGTCCGACGACGACCCACCACCTCGGCCTCGACCTGCTCGACGCCACCGGGACGGTCGCGGTGGACGCCCGCCTCGTGGACGACGGCGACCTGGTGTCCGGCGCGTCCGTGACCTCGGGCCTGGACGTGGGGCTGTACCTGCTGGAGCGCGAGCTGGGTCCCAGGGTGGCGCACGCCGTGGAGGAGCTCATCGCGCACGAGCGCCGCGGCACGGTCTGGCGCGCCACGGGCGTCGAGCCGACGGTGGGGGTGTGAGCATGTCGGTGGACGGCACCTGGGACCTCGTCGTCGAGACCCCGATCGGCAGGCAGCGCGCCACGCTGGAGCTGTCCACCCGCGACGGTGTCCTGCGCGGCGTCGCCCGCGACCCCGAGCGCGGCGAGGAGGTCGTCCTCGGCGACCTGGTGGTCGACGGCGACCGGCTCACGTGGACGCAGTCCATCACCAGGCCGCTGCGGCTGAACCTCGCCTTCGACGTGACGGTCGGCGGTGACGGGATGACGGGGTACTCGAAGGCCGGGCGGCTGCCCCGCTCCAGGGTGACCGGTCGCCGCGCGCGGACGTGACCGGCGGGGCTACCACCGGTGGCGAGGACCGGGAGGATGCCTATGGTGGCGCCGTGCACACCGTCGCCGTGCTGGCCCTGGCCACCGTCGTGCCGTTCGACCTGTCGACGCCGATCGAGGTGTTCACCCGCGTCACCCTGCCCGGTGGGCGGCCCGCCTACCGGGTCCGGGTGTGCGCCGCCGAGCCGTTCGTCGACGCCGGGGCGTTCACCGTCCGGGCGCACTGGGGCCTGGCCGAGCTGGCGGGCGCGGACACGATCGTCCTGCCCGGCTGCACCGACCTCGCGACGCCGGTCCCGGACGACGTCCTCACCGCGCTGCGGAAGGCGGCGGCCGACGGCACGCGGATCGCGTCGATCTGCTCGGGGGCGTTCATCCTCGCCGCCACGGGCCTGCTCGACGGCCTGCGCGCCACCACGCACTGGCTGGCCGCCCCCGCGCTCGCCGCGGGCCACCCGGAGATCGAGGTCGACCCGGACGTCCTCTACGTCGACAACGGGCAGCTGCTCACGTCGGCGGGCGCGGCGGCCGGGCTCGACCTCTGCCTGCACCTGGTCCGCCGCGACCACGGTTCCGCCGTGGCCGCCCAGGCTGCGCGGCTGTCCGTCATGCCGCTGGAGCGCGAGGGCGGGCAGGCGCAGTTCATCGTCGGCGACCGGTACCCCACGCCGCGGGGCTCGGCCCTGGAGCCGGTGCTGCGGTGGATGGACGACAACGCCGAACGGGACCTGACGCTGGAGGACATCGCCGCGCGCGCGAACACCAGCACCCGCACGCTCAACCGCCGCTTCCGCGAGCAGACCGGCACCACGCCGCTGCGGTGGCTGCTGCGGGCCAGGATCCGCCGGGCGCAGTACCTGCTGGAGTCCACGACGCACCCGGTCGACCGGATCGCGCGCCAGGTCGGGTTCGGCTCGCCCACGGCGTTCCGCGACCAGTTCAAGCGCGTGGTCGGCACCAGCCCCGGCGCCTACCGCTCCGCGTTCCGGGGTTCGGGGCCCTGAGGTGCGCGGACCGCGGTGCGCGCTGGTGAGATGGGCGGCATGACCAGGCTGCCGCGGTTCCTCCCCGCCGACCTCGACCCCGCCCAGCGCGAGCTGTACGACGCGATCACCGGCGGGCCCCGCGCCTCGGGGCCGCAGGCGGTGCCGCTCGCCGACGACGAGGGGCGGCTGGCCGGTCCGTTCAACGCGATGCTGGTCGCGCCGCCGCTCGGCCAGGCGCTCCAGGGCGTCGGCGCGGCCGTGCGGTACGGGACGACGCTGAGCGACCGGGTGCGCGAGATGGCGGTCCTCGCGGTGGCGGGCCGGTGGGACTGCGACTTCGAG
This sequence comes from Umezawaea sp., assembly GCF_057122925.1. Classification (NCBI taxonomy): domain Bacteria; kingdom Bacillati; phylum Actinomycetota; class Actinomycetes; order Pseudonocardiales; family Pseudonocardiaceae; genus Umezawaea; species Umezawaea sp. The sequence continues at coordinate 3,257 of NZ_DBNGPQ010000054.1, forward strand.
CGGTACGCCCACGAACCCCTCGCGCTGCGGGCCGGTGTCACGGCCGAGCAGGTCACGGCCCTGCGGGAGCCGCGGGTGCCGGACCTCGCGGACGACACCGAGTGCGCCGCGCTGACCGTGGTGGTCGCCCTGCTGCGCGACGGGGACGTGGACGACGCGGCCTACGCCGACGCCGTGGCGGCCGTCGGCACGAGGGTGGTCTTCGAGCTGACCACCCTCGTGGGCTACTACGCGACGCTCGCGCTGCAACTGCGGGTCTTCCGCGTCACCACCCCGACCGGGACCGGATCAGGCTGACCGCGCCGCCGCCAGCCGCTCCAGGTGCTCGGCGAAGGTCTGGACGCCCTGGGTGAACGGCCCGGTGGGCAGCAGTCCCCCCGTCGCCATCGCCCTGCCCGCCGCGCCGGGGAGCCGGATCGGGACCAGCACCCGGCGCAGGCCCCGCGCCCGCACGTAGCGCCGGGCCATGTCCGCCATCCACAGCTCCTCGGGCCCGGCGATCGGCCGGGCGTGGCCGACCGCGGGCTTCTCGACGAGGTCGACCAGCGCCCTGGCGACCTCGATGCCCGCGACGGGCCGGGAGCGCATCCTCGGCACCGGCACGAACGGGCCGACGCCGCTGCCCAGCAGCGACTCGGGGAACTCGTGGAACTGGGTGGCCCGCAGGACCGTCCACGGCAGCGGTCCGTTCGCGACCAGGTCCTCCTGCTCGCGCTTGCCGAGGTAGTAGCCGAGGTCGACCTCGTCGACGCCGACGATGGACAGCACCACGACGTGGTCGACGCCCGCGGCGACGCCCGCCGCCAGGAGGTTCCTCGCCACGGCGCCGAAGAAGTCGACGGAGACCTTCCTCGACATCGTCGTCACGTTGGTCACGTCGACCACGGCGTCGCACCCGGCGAGCGCCGCCGCGAGCCCCCGCCCCGTGGTGAGGTCCACACCGCGGGACCGCGACAGGACCACGGGCGCGTGCCCCGCGGCTGTCAGCTCCGCCACCACCATCGTCCCGATCAACCCGGTCCCGCCCGCCACGGCTACCCGCACGGCGCACTTCCTTCCCTCGTGGCGGCGACCTCGCACGCCGACCCACACCCAGGACTGCGCGGCGGGGCCGGATGTGACAGCGACCGGCTGAGGGGGACGTCACACCGCACTACGACCAGCGCGGGGTGCGCGTGGCGACCTCCTGCGCGGTGAGCGGCCGGAGCACGAGCGAGTAGGAGTAGTCCTGGTCGGCGCGGACCTGGTAGCGGGACCGCACCGGGTTGGGGGTGTCGCCCACGCCGGTGGCCGCGTGGTCGGCGTGCAGGGTGGTCCAGCCCGCGTTGCGCTTCAGCTCGAACGGGTACGCCGCGCGGTCCAGCTCGTCGTAGGGCGTGACGGAGACGTCGTTGGCGCCGGAGACGAGCAGGCCCCCCGTCCGGCCGTCGGTGAGCAGCGCCCAGCGGGTGTCGGTGTGGTTGCCGTGGTCCTGCGGCCGGTAGTAGTCGACGTACTGCTCGTCCACCGTGGACCGGTGGACGCCGATCGGGGTGCCGTCCTCGCGGTCGTTGTAGCTCTCCTGCGGCCCGCGGCCGTACCAGGCGAACTGCTGGAACTTCTCGGGCACGGCCACGGACACGCCGATCCGCGGCAGGTAGGGCAGGGTGCGGACCGCGCCGCGCGGGCTGACCTGGTGCGCCAGCCGGATCGTGCCCGCCGCGTCGATCCGGTAGGTCATGACCTGGCCGAAGGAGGCGTCCGGGCGGTCGGGGGCGGCCACCGCGGAGCGCACCTCGACGACCGCTCCCCCGGCCGGGTCGGTGCTCGCGGTCACCGACTCCACCGAGGTGCGGAGCCGGTCGAGCCCGGCCGCGCGCCACAGCTCGCCCTCGGCCGTGCCCCACGAGTAGATCTCGTTGCTGATCGGCGCCCGCCACGCGTCCAGCTCCGGGCCACCGACCAGCAGTTCGGTGTCGCGGACCCGCATCGAGTCGAGCGTGCCCCCGGCCTTGTCGAACCCGTAGCGGAAGCCGGGACCGGACACCTCGACCCGCTCGGGGTCGTCGTCCAGCGCCACGGTCCCCTGCCCGTCCGGCGGTCGGAGACCGGGCACCACCGTGCCGCCGAGCGGGAACTGGTCGTGCGCGGTGACGCCGCCGGTCACCTCGACGTTCAGGAACCGCTCCACGTCACCGGGGTTGGCCGGGACGGGCACGCGCACGGTCTCGGTGGCACCGGGCGCGACGTCCAGCGTCCGGCGGCCCCTGGCGACCTCCGTGTCGCCCTCGACGACCCCCCACCGCAGCCGCGCCCCGGCCGTGGAGGCGAACGACCGCTCGTTGTGCACGCTCAGGACGCCGTCGGCGTAGGAGAAGCGCAGCGGCTGGTGCACCCACGCGAGCTGGGCGGTCTCCGGTTGCAGGAAGCGGTCCGAGCCGATCAGACCGTCCACACCGGACAGGCTCTGCCCGTTGGACAGGTAGGTGCCGACCGTGTCGATCCGGTCGAAGTCCAGCGCCAGCACGGCGTCCGCCGCCGGGTCGCCGCCCGCGCCGATCACGTCGGCGGGCAGCGCGCGGTCGTAGATCCGCACGTCGTCGACGACGCCGTTGGCCGTGCGGCCCCCGTAGTTGTCCTGCATGACCTCGGGGTTGCGGCCGATGTTGACCTCGTAGTGCGTCCGGTCGATCGCGCCGGTGAACGGCGTGCTGCCGACTTGGACGCCGTCGATGAACAGCCTCAGCGCCGTGCCGTCGTAGGTGCCGGTGATCCGGTGCCACTCGCCGTAGAAGTCGGCGGGCACCTGGGCGTGCACGGTCCGCCAGGTACCGCTGTGGACGAAGAACTCCAGCGTGGTGCGGTCCTTCATCTTCAGCGCGTAGGCGTGGTCTCCCTTGGCGATGACGGTGAGGTCTCCGGTCCACGTGTCGGGCTTGACCCACGCGTCCAGCGTCAGCGCGGTGCCGGTGATCTCCAGCCTCGGGTCCCGGTACACCTCCACGAAGTCGTCGAGGCCGGAGAGGTCCAGCGCCGTGCCCCGGTGCCCGTCGACCACCTCGGGCCTGCCGTTGAGGTGGGTCAGGATGTCGTTGCCCGACCCGTCCGGCGTGGTCTTGAGCTGCTCGCGGATGTTCTGCTCGGCCCAGTCCCAGATGAACCCGCCCTGGAGCTGCGGGTTGGCCCGGATGACGTCCCAGAACTCGCGGAAGTTGCCCAGGCTGTTGCCCATCGCGTGCGCGTACTCGCCGAGGATCACCGGCTTCGTGGTGGTCTTCGCCTGCTCCGCCAACCGTTCCGGCGACGGGTAGCGCGGACCCCACACGTCGGCGAACGGGGCGTCGCCGTCCGGCGAGTTCGACTGGTGGTACAGCGGCCGGGTCGGGTCGTTCTTCTCCGCCCAGTCGGCCATCGCGTAGTGGCCCGCGCCGAGGCCGGCCTCGTTGCCCGTGTCCCACAGGAAGACGCTCGGGTGGTTCTTGTCCCGCTGCACCATCGCGACGAACCGTTCGAGGAAGGCGTCCTGCCACTCCGGTTTGTCGGCGAGGCACTCCGTGGGGCACCACTCGTGCGCGTGCGTCTCGATGTCCACCTCGTCGTCGACCCACAGGCCCTCGCGGTCGGCCAGGTCGTAGAAGTACGGGTCGGACGGGTAGTGCGAGGTGCGGACCGCGTTGACGTTGAGCTGCTTCATCAGCCGCACGTCCTGCTCCTGGCGCGCCCTGGGCACGTGGCGGCCGTGGTCGGGGTCGGTCTCCGCCCGGTTGACCCCCTTGAACAGCACGCGCTTCCCGTTGACCTTGAGCTGCCGGTCGGCGATCGTGATCTCCCGGAACCCGACCGCCTCGCTGGTGATGTGGCCGCCGACGGACAGCACGAGCGTGTAGAGGTTCGGCGTCTCGTCGGTCCACTTCGCCGGGTCGCGCACGGCCTGGGAGAGCGTCACCTCGTCACCGTCGGTCGTGCCGCGGAACGCGGCGACCTCGCGCCCGCCGGGGTCCCGCAGCGAGGCGTTCACGGTCAGCGGCCCGCTCCGGTCCCGGGTCAGCGAGACGCGCGCGGTCAGCGTGGCGTTGGTGGAGGTGTCGTCCAGGTCGGTGGTCACGGCGACGTCGCGGACGTGCGTCCTCGGCGTGGCGTACAGCCAGACCGAGCGGAAGATCCCGCTGTAGCGCCACTGGTCGACGTCCTCCAGGTACGAGCCGGAGCCCCAGCGGTGCACCTGGACCGCGACCCGGTTGCGGCCGGGGCGCAGCGCGGAGGAGATGTCGAACTCGGCGGGCGTGTAGCCGCCCTGGTCGTAGCCGAGGTACTTCCCGTTGACCCAGACGAAGTAGCCGGACGTGACGCCCTCGAAGCGCAGGAACGTGCTGCGCCCGGCCCAGTTCGCGGGCACGTCGAAGTCCCGCGCGTAGGCGCCGGTCGGGTTCAGGTCCTTCGGCGCGAACGGCGGGTCGTCCGGCCAGATCTCCTCGGGGATGTTGCGGAACACCGGGTGGTCGAGCCCGGAGGTCTGCCACGTGTGCGGCACGGTCGTCGTCCGCCACCCGCTGACGTCGTAGCCGTCCGCGAAGAACCCGGCGGGCACGTCCTGCGGCACGTCGGCCATCGCGATCTTCCACTGGCCGTCGAGCGAGGCGGTGTAGGGCGTGCTCTCCTCGCGCCGGGCCGCCGACCCGACGTCGGCGTACGGCCGCAGCTCCACGTGCGGGGCCTGCTGCCCCTCACCGGTCATCCGCGGGTTGTCCAGGTAGGCGTAGGCGTCGGGCGCGGCGACCGCTCCCACCGCCCCGACTTCGGTCACCCCTCCCGCTACGAGGCAGGCGGTGAGCAGGGCGGTCAGGAGTGCGCGCATCCGGTTCCTCCAAGACTCCACACGGTCACTCAACATGTAACGAAACGCAACACAGGGGGCAATACGGCATTGGTATGCCTCCGTTGCGCGCACGACCGCGGCCGGATGGCGGTCACCTCCCCGGAACGGCGTCGAGGCCCGCCCCGACGTGGGGACGGGCCTCGACGGTGAACCGGTCAGGCCCGCCCGCCGACCCCGACCGGGACGTCGCCCCTGATCGTGACGCGGTGCATGACGCGGTGCTGGTCGCCGTAGTCGTCGACGGCGTAGTGGGCCGTGCTCCGGTTGTCCCACACCACGACGTCGCCCGGACTCCACCGGTGGCGCACGGAGTGCTCGGGCAGGCCGATCACCGCGAAGAACAGGTCGAGCAGGGCGCGGCTCTCGGACTCGGTCACGTCGAGAACGCGGGTGGTGAATCCGGGGCTGACGAAGAGGCTGCGCCTGCCCGTCTCGGGGTGGACCCGGACGACCGGGTGCACGGACGGCTCCAGCGAGGTGACCCGCTCCCCCTCCCACGTGCTGCCCTGGCCGGACAGCCGCGTGTGCAGGTACTCGTCGAAGTCCTCACGCCCGTCGTGCAGGGCCGTCAGGCGGTCGGCGAGCGAGCGCAGGTGGGGTGACAGGGCCAGGTAAGCGGCTTCCAGGTCGGTCCAGCAGGTGTCGCCGCCCACGGGCGGGAGGGAGACGGCGCGGAGCACCGAGCCGAGCGGCGGGCGGGGCATGAACGTCACGTCGGTGTGCCAGACCGGCGACTTGCCGCCGTCACCGCTGTCGAGGACGTAGATCTCCGGGTGCTCGTCGTCCAGACCGGGCACCACGGGGTGCGCCGGGGTGAGCTCGCCGAGGGTCGCGGCGAAGTCGCGGTGGGAGGTGGGGGTGAGCCGCTGGCCGCGGAAGACGAGGACCTTGCGGTCCAGCAGGGCCGAGCGGATGTCGGCGACCTCCGTCGGGGTCTGGGGTCGCGACAGGTCGAAGCCGGAGAGCTGCGCACCGATCGTGGCCGTGAGCGGCTCGACCGCCGATACGACTGTCATGGTCGTTCCCTCTCGTGTCGGGTCATGCCACGGCCGCCCGGACGGCGGCCGCGATCTCGCCTCGGAAGGCCGCGTACTCGGCGGAGCCGCGCAGCTCGTCGGCCGACACCCCGGTGCGGGGCAACGTGATGGGCACGTCGAGCGCGATGCGCCCCGGCCGGTCGGTGAGCACGACGATGCGGCTGGCCAGGAACACGGCCTCGTCGACGCTGTGCGTCACGAATACCACGCCCTGGCCGACGTCGTCGGTCAGCGAGCGGACGTCCTCCTGGAGCCGTTCCCTCGTCAGCGCGTCGAGCGCGGCGAACGGCTCGTCCATCAGCAGCAGCCTCGGCCGCGCGGCCAGCGCCCTGGCGATGGCGACGCGCTGCTGCTGCCCCCCGGAGATCTCCCAGGTGCGCCGGGGCCCCAGCTCCGCGAGGCCGACGGCGGCCAGCAGCTCGGCCGTGCGGCGGGCCCGGTCCGCCTTGGGGACGTCGGCCCACCGCAGCGCGGCACCGATGTTGCCCGCCACCGTCAGCCACGGGAACAGCCGGGGCTGCTGGAACACCACGCCCACGTCCTGACCGGGCACGGGGGTGCGGCCCAGTCTGCGGACGGCCCCGGCGCTCGGGTGCTCGAAGCCCGCGACCATGCGCAGCAGCGTGCTCTTCCCGGAGCCGGACGGGCCCACGACGACGAGGAACTCGCCGGGGTCCACCCGCAGGTCGATCGGCCCGAGCGCGGGCACGACCCCCGCCCTGGTCCGGTAGCCGTGTTCGACGTCGACCAGTTCGGCCAACGAGGTCGCGTCACCTGCCATCGTCCGCTCCGGGTGCGAGCAGGGCGGCGCGGAAGGTGGCCACGTCGGGCACGGCCTCGATCTTCTTCTGGCCGTGGAGGAACTGAGCGGTGTCGCGCAGCCGCTCGGCGAGCTTGCCGGGTGCCTCGGCGGTGCCGAAGTACTCGGGGCCGCGCTGCTCGGCGTGGTCGAGGTAGACGTTCTGCTCGAGCTGGGCGACGGCGTCCTCCTTGCTGCTGCCGATCTGCCTGCTGACGGCCTCGGCGACGACGCCGGGATCGGTCTTGACCAGCCCGATGGCCCGGTTGGTCGCCTCCAGCCACCGGTCGACCACGTCGCGGTTGCCGTCGATGAACTCGGTGCGCGCCACGGTGAACGTCAGCGTGGGCTTGCCCGCGGCGGCGAGCGTCGCGCTGTCGGTGAGGGTCACCCCGTCCTGCTGGAGCACGCTGAGCACGGGCGTCCACACGTAGGCCGCGTCGACGTCGCCGCGCTGCCAGGCGGCCTGGATGTTCTGGGGCTCCAGGTCGACCAGCGTGACGGCGCCCGGATCGACGCCCGCCTGCTGGAGGGCGGCGAGCCAGGCTGTAGTGCGCGGTGGAGCCGAAGGGCGCGGCCACCTTGCGGCCGACGAGGTCCGCGACGCCGGTGACACCGCTCGCCCCGCGCGCCACCAGCGCCTCGCTGTCGCCGATCACGTTGAGCAGCTCGATCACCCTGTAGGGGATGTTCAGCGGGGGGCACAGCGCCTGCGCGGTGGGGCTGCTGCCGATCACCGCGAGGTCGACGGCACCGCCGAGGAACGCGGTGTTGATGCTCGCCCCGGAGTCGAAGGAGGTCCAGGTGATGCGGTGGTCGGGCAGCGCCTTCTCCAGCGTGCCCTGGTCCTTCACCAGCAGGGTGCTGTCGGCGAAGTTCTGGTAGGCGATGCGCACGACGCGCCCGGAACCCGACCCGGACGAGGACGACGAGCCGCCGACACCGCACGCCGCCAGCACGGGCCCCGACGCGAGCAGGGACAGGACCGATCTGCGGGTCACGGACACGTGATCTCCTTGGCAGTGGGGACGTCTTTCACACCAGACCCCGCCACGGCGACAGCGCGCGCTGGGCGCCGACGACGGCGGAGTCGATGAGCAGGCCGGTGACCCCGATGACGAACAGCCCGAGGATGACCACCGAGGTCTGGTTGTAGCGCTGGGCGTTGAGGACCATGCCGCCGATCCCGTCGGCGCCGTTCACGGTCTCGGCCGCCACGACGGAGCTGTAGGCGATGCCCACGGCCAGCCGCACACCCGTGATGATCTCCGGTGCCGACGCGGGCAGGACCACCGAGGCGATCACGTGGCCCCGTGACGCGCCGAGGGCCTGCGCGGCCTCGACGTACTGCCGGCCGACCCCGGTGACCGCGGTCGCCGTCGCGACCGCCACCGGCGGGAACGCGGCGATCATCAGCAGGTACACCTTGGGTTCCTCGTCGATGCCGAACCAGATGACCAGCAGGCTCAGGTAGGCCAGCGGCGGCAGCGCGCGCAGGAACGTGACGGCCGGTTCGGTCACGGCCCTGACCAGCGGCACCAGTCCCATCACCAGGCCGAGGGCGACGCCGATCAGGATGCCGTAGGCCGATCCGTAGCCCACCCTGCGCAGGCTGACGCCCAGCCGTTCGAGCAGCGTGGAGCCCGCGTAGCCGCCCTGCCCGTTGGCGGCGTCGGAGGTGATGAGCAGCTGGTCCCACACCTGGAGCGGGCCCGGCAGGACCACCGGCGGCCAGAACCCGGCGACGGCCAGCAGCTGCCACAGCCCGAGCAGGACGAGGACGGCGATCAGGCGCACGAGCAGGGTCCTCGCCGCTCCCGGAGCCGTGCGCCGGGGGCGCGGCACCGGGCGGAGAGAGCCACCTGGTGGGTCGGAAACGTCGGCGAGTGCCTGTGTCATGGGGGTTCTGCGCTCTCGGGATCGCTGGGAGGCGGGGGACCTTCGCTTCCCGGCTGAACGTACAGACGCGGACCGCGTCTTCCGAGCGGTTCCGCACTGTGGACACCCGGTGGTGAAACCCTTGTGCGAAGGGCACTTCGTAGGGCATGGGGGACCAACGGCACCGGAGGACCGGTGAGTCCTCTGTGGACTCAGACCTCGTCCTCGACGCGCACCAAGTGGGCGTGCTCGACGCGGTAGCCGACGCCGCGCACGGTGCCGATGAACGCCGCGCCGTCGGGGCCGAGCTTGCCGCGGATCCTGCGCACGTGCACGTCGATGGTCCGGGTGTCCACGTGGACGGGCGTCCCCCACACCGCGGCCATCAGGTCGGCCCTGCGGTGCACGAGCCTCGGCCGCCTGCACAGGTGCAGCAGGAGGTCGAACTCCAGCCGCGTCAACGACACCGGGACGCCGCGGTGCAGCACCCGGCGGGACTCCGGGAAGACGCGCAGCTCCGGGCCACCCCGCTGGACGGGCACGTCGACGTCCGGACGCGGCACGTCGACGGTCGCCCGCTCGTCGTCGAGGGCGGAGCGCAGTGCGGAGGCCACGGTGTCGGCCACCGCCGTCGCGTCCGCCGCGCTGACGCGGATCACCAGGGATATCTCGACGGTCTCGGGGGAAAGGGTGGCGGTCACGCGACGATCCGACCAAGTCAGGGCACCTTGGTCAACAGCGCCCAGGGGGTGGAAGCCCTTGACACGGCGGGAAAGCGGCCGTCAGGTCCTCAGGTAGGACGCGCCGTTCAGGTCGAGCACCGCGCCGGACGACCACGCGGCCTCGGGCGAGGCGAGGTGGAGCACGGCGGCGGCGACCTCCGCGGGCGTGCCGACCCTGCCGAACGGGCTCTGGCCCCGCAGGCCCTCCCCCGCCGCGCCCGCCAGCGTGCCCTCCTGCCGCTCGGTCGCGACGAACCCCGGCGCCACGGACGTCACCGCGATCCCGTGCGGTGCGAGCGACACGGCCATCGACTGGCCGAAGGCGTGCAGGGCGGCCTTGGTCGCGCCGTACGCCGGGAACTCCGGTTCGCCCCGGAAGGCGCCGCGGGAGCCGATGTTGACGACGCTGCCGGGGGCGCCGCGGTCGACGAGGTGCCGGGCCACGCCGTAGGTCACGTTGGCCGCGCCCAGGAGGTTGACGTCGACCATGCGCCGCCACGCGGCCAGCCAGTCCTCGTAGGACGTGGTCGCCACGTCGTGCCGGTTCGCCGCGGTCGGCGCGACGGCGGCGTTGTTGACCAGGACGTCGACCCCGCCGAGCGCGCGCACGGCCTCGTCGACCACGCGGCGCGCGGTGCCGGGGTCGCCGAGGTCGCCGACGACCAGCGCGTGCCCGGTGCCGGGCAGCAGGCGCAGCGTCTCCTCGGCGTCGGCGCGGTTGGCCGCGCAGTGGACCGCGACCCGGTCGCCGCGCTCGGCGAACGCCACCGCGACCGCACGACCGATGCCGCGCGACGCACCCGTGACCAACACGCCCCTCATGGAGCACCGACCTTTCCCGACACCCGGACGGCGGACGAGCGCCCGCCACTCGGACGACACCCTGCCCTCAATGATGTCCTAATGTCAACATTAGGACATCGCTGCTCCACCCCGTTCGACCACCCCCGAGGTCCGATCGGCCGCGGGGTTGTCCACCCGTGGTCGTACTTCCGCGTGCGACCGGGGTGTGATCCGCGATGACCCGCGCGCCGGCCATGATCGTCCCGTGCGACGCCGACGGACGCCCCCCTGCGGAGGCAGAGGCGGTCCGCCACGCCGCTGACCCGCCCCGGCCCCCGGTCGCCACTTCCCCGTGCGCACCGCCTCCCCGGCTGACCCCTGCACCGCCCTGCTTGGAGGACGCATGTCGCTTTCCGCCGTGGACCGGCTCCCGCTGACACCGTCGGCGGTGGGCCGTCCCACCCGCTCGGCGCCGGACCGGTTCCGCTGGACCGGGTTCGGCGCCGTCGTGGTGCTCACGGTCGCGGCCTGGGTCGGGGTGGTGGCGTCCGGCGCGGCCGTGGTGCCGCTCGCCGCCGGGGTGGCGGGCGCGGGGGTGCTGGTGGTGGCGTGGGCGCTGCTCGGCCGGGTCGTGCTGTCGGGCAGGCCGCGACCGAGCACGCGCTGGCTGAGGAGGACGCTGGCCCTCTGGTGCGCTCCGCTGCTGGTCGCCCCTCCCCTGTTCAGCCTGGACGTGTTCAGCTACCTGGCGCAGGGCGAGGTCGCCGCGCGCGGCCTCGACCCCAACACCACCGGTCCCGCCACGGGGCTCGGGGCGGCCTCGGAGGTCGTCGGCCGCGTCGGCGAGCACTGGCGGGACACGCCCTCGCCGTACGGCCCGCTGTTCGGGGCGGTCGAACGGGTGGTCGCGCAGGTCTCGGGCGGGCAGCCGGTGGTGGGTGTGCTCCTGCACCGGCTGGTCGAGGTCCTGGGACTGCTGCTCGTCGTGTGGGCGGTTCCCCGGCTCGCCGCCGTGGCCGGGGCGTCGCGGCGCGTCGCGCTCTGGCTCGGGGTGCTCAACCCCCTGGTGCTGTGGCACCTGGTGGCCGGTGTCCACAACGACTCCCTCATGCTGGGCCTCATGCTCGCGGGGACGGTCGTCGCGCTGGAGGCGCTGCGGGAACGGGTCGACGGGTGGCCGTTCGCGCTCGGGGTCGTGCTCATCGCGCTCGGCGCCCAGGTGAAGCTGCCCGCTCTGGTCGCGCTGGCGGTCGTCGGGACCGCGCTCGCCCGCCGCCGGGGCGGGTCGGTCGGCGACTTCCTGCTCGCCGGGACCGGCATGGTGCTCGCCTTCGGGGCCGTGTCCGCCGCGACGTCGCTGGCGACCGGCCTCGGGTTCGGCTGGGTGCGGGCGCTCGGCACGTCCGGGCTGGTGAACAGCTGGATGGCGCCCACGAACTGGTTCGGCTTCCTCACCGGGGGCGTCGGCGCGCTGTTCGGCGCGGACACCACCCAGACCATGATCGGCGTCGGCAAGGTCCTCGGCTACGCGCTGGCCGTGGCGGGCATCGCGGTCGTGCTGCACCGGCAGTGGCGAGGCAGGCTCGACGCGGTGTCGTCCCTCGGGATGGTGATGGCCCTCGTGGTGGTGCTCGGTCCGGTGGTGCAGCCCTGGTACCTGCTGTGGGCGGTCGTCCCGCTCGCCGCGAGCGGGCTCCCCCGGCACGCGTGGGCGAGGCTCGCCGGGCTCGTCGCCGTCTTCGCCGTGCTCGTCCCGCCGCTGGCGGGGAACTTCTCCGGCCGCGTCGGCCAGCTCGTCGCGGGCTACGCGATCGGGATCGTCCTGGTGGGAGCGGCGTACCTGGTGCTGCGTCCGGAGAAGACCGCGCCCGAGAGGACCCGGACGCTTGTCTGAGGTCGCTCTCGCCCCGCGCCCGACGTCGCGCGTGCCCGACGTCGCGCGGTACGCCGCCGTCGTCGCGGCGGGCGCGCTGCTGCACGCCGCGTTCCCGCCCCGCGCGCTCTGGTGGGCGGCGGTCATCGCGTTCGCGCTGCTGTGGTCCGCCCTGCGCGGGGCGCGCGTCCGCCGGGCCGCGCTGCTGGGCCTCGTGTTCGGGTGGACGTTCTTCCTGCTCCACCTGGTGTGGATCGACGACTTCCTCGGACGCGACTTCGGGCCCGCGCCGTGGCTCGTGCTGGCCGCGGTGATGGCCCTCTTCACGTCCGCCGCGTGCGCGCTCGTGCCGCTGGTGGCCCGCCTGCCCGCCGCGCCGGTGTGGGCGGCGCTGCTGTTCGTGCTCCAGGAGTCGGCGCGCGGTCGCCTGCCCTTCAACGGCTTCCCGTGGGGACGGGTGGCGTTCGGCCAGGTCGAGGGCCCCTACCTGCGGCTCGCGGCGCTCGGTGGCGCACCCCTGGTGTCGTTCGCGGTCGTGGTGACGGGGTTCGGCGCGGCGGCGTGGGTCGCCCGGCCTCGGGACGTCCGCCGGGCGTGGCCGGTGCTGCCGCTGGTCGCGGCCCTGGCCGTCACGCCCGCCGTCGAGGCGCAGGACGGCGTCCGCACCGTCGCGGTGGTGCAGGGCAACGCGCCCGACGTGGGGCTGGGGCTGCTGGACCAGCGGGAGACCCTGCGCCGCAACCACCTGCGCGTCACCGCCGGTCTGGCCACCGCGATCCGCGCGGGCGAGGTGCCCGCGCCCGACCTCGTGGTGTGGCCGGAGAGCGCGACCAGCACCGGCGGCCACGACCCCGTGCTGGACGGGGCCGTGGCCGACCTCGGCGTCCCCACGCTGGTGGGCGCGCTGCGCCGGGTCGACGGGCAGCAGGAGAACGCCGTCATCGCCTGGGACCCGAGGACCGGCGCGGGCGCGTCCTACGCGAAGCGGGAACTGGTCCCGTTCGCCGAGCACATCCCGCTGCGGTCGCTCGCCGGGCTGGTCACCCCGTTCGCCGACACCCCCGACCTGCGGGCGGGCACCGAGCCCGGTGTCCTGGACGTCGCGGGCACCCGCGTCGGCGTCGGGATCTGCTACGAGGTGGCCTACGACGCCGTGCTGCGCGAGAGCGCCGCCCGCGGCGCGCGGCTGTTCGTGGTGCCGACGAACAACGCCTGGTACGGGCGCGGCGAGATGACCCACCAGCAGCTCGCGATGGCCAGGGTGCGCGCGGTCGAGCACGGGCGGGCCGTGGTCGTGGCGGCGATCAGCGGTGTGAGCGCGGTGGTGCGACCGGACGGCACGGTGGTGCGGTCGACCGGCGTGTTCACCGAGGACACGCTCCTGGCCACCGTCCCGCTGCGCTCGGACACCACCCCCGCGACCCGGTGGGGCGGGCTGCTGGAAGCCCTGTTCGCCCTCGCCGCGCTCGCCGCCTGCGCGGTGGGCGCGCGGGTCGGACGCCCCGCGCGCCGGTGACCGGCTCCGTGGACGGTCAGGCGGGGGGCGCGAGCACGATCACGGAGTTGTGGCCGCCCATCCCGAGCGACGACTTCACGGTGATGCCCCCGGTGATCGGCGACGGTCCGTCCAGGAGCCTGGGGTGTCCGGGAGCGACCGTCGGCGGCGCGGGCACCAGGCCCCGGTCGTAGCCCAGCGCGGTCACCGCGACCTCGACCGCGGACGCCGCTCCCTGGCAGTGGCCGGTCAGCGGCTTCACCGAGTAGACCTCGGTGTCCGCCGGGAACATCCGGTCCAGCACCGTGGCCTCGGCCAGGTCGCACTGCGCGGTGCCCGGCCCGTGGGCGTTGAGGTAGCGCACGGCCGAGGCGGGCACGCCCGCGTTGGCCAGCGCGTCCTGGAAGCAGGCCGTGACGTGGGCGAGGCCGGGGTCGATCGAGGTCGCGTGGTAGGCGTCGTGCGACATGGCGCCGCCCAGCGTCATGGCGTACGGCCGGTCGGCCCGGCGGGACAGGACGAACGACACCGACGCCTCACCCATGATGAAACCCCTGCTGCCCTGCTGGAACGGGCGGCACGCGTCCAGCGGCTCCGCGTCGGTGATCGCCACGCCGAGCCGGACGAAGTGGGACACGTTCTCCGGGGTGAGCGACAGGTCGGTGGCCACGAACACCACGTCGTCGACGAGGCCCGCGTCCAGCCAGGACTTCGCGGTGATCAGGCCCGCGTTGCCGGAGGCGCACATCGCGGAGACGTTCATCGCCGGGCCGTGGAAGCCGAACTCCTGCATGAACGTGGACATCGGGGTGGACGGCATGAGCGCCAGGTACTCCCGCACGGGCAGCTCGCCGCCGCGGGTGGTGTAGAAGTCGCGCCACAGGTCGACCTCGCCGAGGACGACCGCGTGCAGCAGGCCGACCCTCCGACCGGGACGCCAGCCCCGGTCGCCCGCGTCCCGAATGGCCTCCCGCGCGGACGCGCGCATCGCTCGGGCGAACCGGGTCTGGCCGTCCTGCGGGTCGCCGCCGTCGGGGACGCGCGCCGCCCACACGGCGGCGCCGGGGTCCAGACCGAGACCGGGGACCACGGTCGCGGCGGGCGTTCCGCTCAGCAGGCCGTCCCACAGCGGTTCACGCCCCCACCCGTACCCGCTGACGACACCGATGCCGCAAATACCCACGCCCTGCGCGTCCATTCCGCTCCCTCCCCGAGTCGAGGACCGACACCACCGGCACCGGACCGCGACGGGCGTTCCGCCGAACGGAGCAGGGACAGCGCTGCGGACTCGTGTTGACCGGTGGCGTGAAACCGCGACACGCCACCCGGATGCGCCTGAGCACACCGTTCACACCGCCAACGCCCTTGATGGTAACGGTGTCGGAGGCCGAGCAGGACACGTTCGAGGGCCGCCTGAACGCTCCGATCCACAGTGGACCGCTCCCCCGTTGATCACCCCGGATGTCCACCCGAGCACCCGGTCACAGCGAGGACCCGCTATAACGACACACCGTGTGCTGCGGTTGGGTGGGTTTTGCGCGGACGATGTAGTAGGACTCCACGATGGCAACGCCACGGCGAATCGGACGCGACACAAGGCCTGGGAGCCACGACGTGAAGGAGCTCATGGGCGTCGGATCGGACCACGAGGTGGTGGTCGAGCTGGCGCTGTCGGCCGGGCGGGCCGTTGCCTGGTGGTTCGACGTCTCCACCGACACCCTCGCCTGGATGCCGGGTCTGGGTGAGATGGTGGGCGTGCCGGGTTCGGACGAGAATCTGGTGAGGGCTCGTCTGTCCGAACTGGTCGCCCCGCTGACGGTCGCCGCGAAGGCCGCTCCGGTGTGGCAGGACTACGAGCTGGAACAACCGTGCGAGACGCCAGGAGGAGCCATCCGCTGGATCCAGTTCCGGGCGCGTGTCTCGGGCGAGTCGGACAGCAGGCGCCTGGTCGGCGTCGCCACCGACGTGACCGAGCAGCACCAGCAGGAGCAGGCGCTCACCGACCTGGCCGAGCGGTACCGGCTGCTCGTCGAGCTGTCGCCGGAGGCGATCGTCGTGCACGAGGCCGGGCTGATCGTGTACGCGAACCCGGCCGCGGTCCAGTTCACCAGGGCGGGGTCCGCCTCCGAGCTGCTCAACCGCCCGATCACCGACTTCGTCCACCCGAACTCGGTGTCGCCGATGCTGCACCGCATCTCCGAGTTAGGCGCGCCGGGCGCCACGAGCGACCCGGCTGAGGCAGTCCTCCTCCGGTTCGACGGCGGCACCCTCGACGTCGAGTCGGTGTCGGTGCGGACCACGTGGGAGGGACGCCCGGCGTTCCAGGTGATCATGCGCGACGTGACCGCCCAGAAGGCGGCAGCCGCGGCCCTGCACTACCAGGCGGCCCTGGTCGCCCACGTCAGCGACGCGCTGGTGGCGATGACCGCCGACGGTCTCGTGACGAGCTGGAACCCGACGGCCGAGACCGTGTACGGCCGTCCCGCGAGCGAGGCGATCGGGCAGCCGATCGAACGGGTGGTCGCCGCTCCCCTGGACCCCGTGTCCATCCTGGAGTCGGGCGGCGTGGAGCAGGCCGTCCACCACCGGGCCGACGGCGCCCCCCTCGCGGTCCGCGTGTCGGTGGCGCGGATGGACGACGGGTACGTGCTGGTCTGCGCGGACGAGACCGCGCGCAGACGGGCCGAGCAGCACTTCACCACCGTGGTGGCCGCCCTGGAGGAGGGCGTGATCGTCGTGGGGCCCACCGGACTGGTCGAATCGGCCAACCCGGCGGCCGAGCGCATCCTCGGGGTGAACGCACAGGAGATCGTGGGCCTGCCGACGACGCTGGCCGAGCTGTACGACGAGACCGGCGCGCGCCTGCCCGCCGCGAACTACCTGTCGGCGCGCACGCGGCTCACCGGGGAGCCGCAGAACGGGCGCATCCTCAGCCTGTCCAGGCCGGACGGAGCCCGCATCTGGCTGTCGCTGAGCTGCCACGCCCTCGACTCCGGCGGTGAGGGGCCGAGCGCCGTCGTCGTGTCGTTCACCGACATCACCGAGCGCAGGATGCTCGACGGGATGCTGGAGCACGAGGCCACGCACGACGCGCTGACCGGCCTGTTCAACCGGACGGTGATCATCGAGCGGCTCAGCGGGGCGTCGAGGAAGCACCGCTCGGGCCGGACGGCGGTCCTGTTCATCGACCTGGACAAGTTCAAGATCATCAACGATTCGCTCGGCCACAGCGCGGGCGACAAGGTGCTCCAGGTCCTCGGGGCGCGGCTGAGCCGCGGCGTCCGCCGCGGCGACGTCGTCGGCAGGCTCGGCGGCGACGAGTTCGCCGTCATCGCCCACGGCACCGCGGGCCCGGAGGAGGCCACCGCGCTGGCCGAGCACATCCGCGGCGCGCTGAACGAGCCGATCACCGTGGACGGTCGGAACCTGCACATCGACGCGAGCGTCGGCATCGTGATCGCGGACCAGGACGACCCGCGCGACGGCGCCGACCTGCTGCGCGACGCCGACCTCGCGATGTACGAGGCCAAGACGCGGGGTCGGGGGCGGCACGCGTTCTACGACGTCGACCTGCTCGAACGCACCCAGCGGCGGCTCCAGCTCGAACAGGACCTGCGCGAGGCGCCCCGCCGGGGCGAGCTGTGGGTGGCCTACCAGCCGATCGTGGACCTCCGCACCGGCCGCACCACCATGGTCGAGGGCCTGCTGCGCTGGACGCACCCCCGCTACGGCCTCATCCCACCCGTGGAGTTCATCGGGCTCGCCGAGGAGAGCGACCTGATCAACATCATCGGCGTCCACATGCTCCGCACCGCGACCAGGGGGGTCGTCGAGCTGCGGGCCCGCCACGACCCGGACCTCCAGCTCGCCGTGAACCTGTCCGCGCGCCAGCTCGACGACCCCTACCTGGTCACGGCCGTGCGGGAGGCGCTGCGGACCGCCGACCTGCCGCCGAACGCGCTGTACCTGGAGATCACCGAGAGCGCGCTGATGCGCGACCCGACCATCGCCGCCCGCACGCTCGCGGCGCTGCGGGACCTCGGTGTCCGGCTCGCCATCGACGACTTCGGCACCGGGTACTCCTCGCTCGCCCAGCTGCTGACGCTGCCGCTGGACACGCTCAAGATCGACCAGTCGTTCACCACCGGGCTCGGCAAGTCCGCCGACGCGGAGGCCATCGTCACCAGCATCATCGCGATGGCGCACGCCGTCGACCTCACGGTGGTCGCCGAGGGCGTCGAGCACGAACTCCAGCTCGACGTCCTGCGCAGGCTGGGCTGCGACCAGGCCCAGGGCTACCTGCTGGGCCGTCCGGCCGCCGAACCCGACCTGGACCGGGTGTTCTGACTCCGCCGGGCGGGCCGCGCGGCCCGCCCGGCGGAGTCACCGTCCAGACCGGACCCGAGAGGGGGCTCCCGGAGGACGGTCGAGCGCCGCACCCGCCGGATCAGGACCGCGGGCGCTTGGCGGGCTCGACGGGCCGTTCCCTCAGGCGCGCCTCCTCGCGGCGGACGTCGGCCTGCGTGGCGCGCTCCTTGCGCAGCCAGGACGGGATGTCCGCCTTCAACGCCTCGATCTGCTCGGTCGTCAGGGCCTCGGTGACACCGCCGCGCACCAGGCCGCCGATGGAGACGCCCAGCTTGGTCGCGACGACCGACCGCGGGTGCGGCCCGTTGCGCCGGAGGTCGCGCAGCCACTCCGGCGGGTCGGCCTGGAGGGCGTTCAACTCGTCGCGCGAGACGACACCCTCCTGGAACTCCGCGGGGGTGGCTTCGAGGTACACACCCAGCTTCTTCGCCGCTGTCGCGGGCTTCATCGTCTGGGGGGTCTTCTGCGACTTCATGGGGGTCAGGGTATCGGGCCCGTCCGCCGCTCCCGGTCACGCCCGGTAATCTGACCTCGTGACCGGCTCGGACGTACCCGCACCCTTCAGGCTCGCCTACGTCCCCGGCGTGACGCCCAGCAAGTGGGTGCGGATCTGGAAGGAGCGGTCGCCCGACGTCCCGCTGGTCCTCGTCCCGGTGTCCGCCGCGAACGCCGCCGCCGCGGTGCGCGACCGCGAGGCCGACGCCGTGCTGCTGCGGCTGCCGGTCGACCGGACGGGCCTGCACGCGATCCCGCTCTACACCGAGACGACCGTGGTGGTCGTCCCGAAGGACCACGCCGCGGCCTCCGCCGACGAACTGTCCACCGAGGACGTCGCCGACGACGTCGTGCTGCACCCCCTCGACGACGCCCTCGACTGGGACGGGCCGCCCGGCCGCCCGGCGATCTCCCGCCCCGCCACCACGGCCGACGCCGTCCAGCTCGTGGCGGCGGGCATCGGCCTGCTCGTCGTCCCCCAGTCCCTCGCCCGCCTGCACCACCGCAAGGACCTCACCTACCGGCCGCTCACCGACGCCCCCGAGTCGCGGGTCGCGCTGTCGTGGCTGGAGGACGAGACGACCGACCTGACGGAGCAGCTCATCGGGATCGTCCGGGGCCGGACCGTCAACAGCACGCGCGGCCCGGCGTCCGCGCCCGCTCAGCCGAAGTCCACGGCCGAGGCCCGCAAGCCCGCCGCGAAACCCGCCCGCAGGACCCCGCAGCGCGGCGCCACCCCCAAGGCGGGCAAGCGCGGGAAGCCCCGCCGCCGGACGTAGCGGCAGCCCTGCCCCGGCCGCGGGGGGTCACCGGGCGGGCACGGCTCCGCAAGGCCCGCTGAACGGCCACGCCCCGACCACCACCGCGGACGCCGTCGCCACCGCGTCCCGACTCCCCCGCCACCACCGGCGTGACCTGGTCGTGGCGCTCCCCAGGGTCAACGTCGGCGTGCCTGCCGCGCGACGGCGCTCGTCGTGTCCACCGTGACCACCCGAGACCTCACGACCGCCACGGCCCCGTCGCGGGAAGAAGGTGCACCGCGCGCCCTCCGGCGGCGTCCGAAGCGCGGTGCCCCGTCCGCGAGAGCTTATTTCAGTCAACACTGAAGCCTTCACGGACACCGACAGCTCCGACTCCGCCGAATGCGCCACGACGAACGCCGCTACCGCTCCCGGCGTCCAGCCCGTTAGCTCGAACACGGCTTTCCCTATCCCTGCGGAGGCAGCCTTGTTCTCGAAGAGATCCACGACACCGCTGGTGGGCGTCCTGCTGCTCACCGGTGCCCTGCTCAGCCCGCTGACGGCGACGGCGGCACCCGCCGTCGCCCTGGCCGCGCCGGACATCCCGGTGGCCAACGTGCGGGCCCACCTCAACGACCTCCAGGCCATCGCGACGAGCAACAGCGGCAACCGGGCGCACGGCAGGCCGGGGTACCGCGCGTCGATCGACTTCGTCAAGGCGAAGCTGGACGCGGTCGGGTACCAGACGTCGTTGCAGCAGTTCACGTCCAACGGCGCGACCGGCTGGAACCTGATCGCCGACTGGCCGGGCGGCGACCCGCAGAACGTGCTGATGATGGGCGGCCACCTGGACAGCGTCAGCGCCGGTCCGGGCATCAACGACAACGGGACGGGGTCCGCGGGTGTCCTGGAGGTCGCGCTGACCGTCGCCCGCGAGCAGTTCCAGCCGCAGAAGCACCTCCGGTTCGGCTGGTGGGGCGCGGAGGAGCTGGGCCTGGTCGGGTCCACGTTCTACGTGAACAGCCTGCCCGCCGCCGAGAAGGCGAAGATCAAGGCCTACCTGAACTTCGACATGACCGGCTCGCCGAACCCCGGCTACTTCGTCTACAGCGCCAGCGGCCAGCCCACCGGATCGCTGGAGGTGCAGCAGGTCCTGGAGTCGCACTTCGCCGGGATCGGCGTGCCGACCGAGCTGACGCAGGTCGGCGGCCGGTCCGACCACGCCGCCTTCGCCCGCGCGAACATCGCCACCGGCGGCCTGTTCACCGGGGCCGAGGTGGTCATGACCAGCGCGCAGGCGCAGAAGTGGGGCGGCGTGTCGGGCCGCGCGTTCGACCCGTGCTACCACCGGTCGTGCGACACGATCACCAACGTCAACGTCCCCGCGCTGGACCGCAACACCGACGCCATCGCCCACGCGCTGTGGACGCTGTCCGGGGCGGGCACGCCGCCCGGTCCCCGCTTCGAGAACCAGACCGACGTGGCGGTCCCCGACCTGAGCACGGTCGAGAGCCCGATCACCGTCTCCGGCGTGACCGGCAACGCCCCGGCGGCGCTGGGCGTGGGGGTCGACATCACCCACACCTACCGCGGTGACCTGGTGATCGACCTCATCGCGCCGGACGGCACCTCGTTCCGGCTGAAGGGGTCCGGCAACGACAGCGGCGACGACGTCGTCACGACCTACTCGGTGAACGCCTCCGGCGAGGTCGCCAACGGCGTGTGGAAGCTGCGCGTGCAGGACGTCGCCGCGCAGGACGTCGGCCGGATCAACGGCTGGTCGCTCCAGTTCTGACGCGGGGCCGGGTCCCGTCGCGCCACGGCTCGGCGGGGCCCGCCCAGGTGGTCCACCGTCCACGGAGGACTCCCGGATCGGTGGGAGCGGGCGGGCGCCGCGCGCCCACCCGCTCCCCACCACGGGTTCGGACCTCCGGGAGGAGCCGATCCGAACCCGACCCGTCCGGTGCGCGCCCCCCAGAGCTGCGCACACCGGCTCGCGGCGGGTGCCGCGCGTCCCGTCGAGCCACCGGGCCGGTGGGACGGCCCGTGCTCGCCGCGCGCACCCCGTGGCGGTCCTCCGCTGCCGTCGTCCTCCCTCCCCGGAACGAGTCGGGCGTCGGACTGGACCGGTGCCGGTGGTCCTCACCGGTCCGCTGCCGACGATGCCGCACGGCGGCCGGTCGGGGTGATGTTCCGACCGAACCCGAACGCGGTATAACGGGGGCGGACGATCACCTCGGGAGGACCATGCGATCGCCGCGCGAACCGGAGGACCCGTTCGCGGTGCTGCCGGACCCCGGTCGGGCCGAGACCCTGGACGACCTGGTGGACCGGTTGCGGTCGCTGAAGGTCTGGGCGGGCGACCCGTCGTACGGGACCATCAAGGACAGGGTCAACGCGGCGTGGACGGCCGCGGGCAGACCCGCGGGCGACCTGGTGGGCAAGACGACCGTCGTGGACTGCTTCCGGTCCGGTCGCCGCAGGCTCAGCACCGACCTGGTCCTCGCGATCGTGTGGACGCTCCACCCGGACGAGGGCTACGTCGCCCAGTGGCGGCAGGCCCTCCGGGTGATCAGCGGGGAGATCAGCGCGGCGGCGCAGGTCCGCGTCCGGGACGCCCTTCCCCCCGACCTCGCCGGGTTCACCGGCCGCGCCGCCGAGCTGGACCGGCTCGACCGGGTGCCGAGCGGTGACGGCGAGCCGGTGGTGATCTCCGCGATCGAGGGCATGGCGGGCGTCGGCAAGACCCGGCTGGCCGTCCACCACGCGCACCGGCTGCTGCGGCGGGAACCGTTCGACCGGGTGCTGTTCGTGGACCTGCGCGGGTTCCACCCCGACCCGGCCCAGCCGCCCGCCGACCCGGCCGCCGTCCTGGACGGGTTCCTGCGCCTGCTCGGCGTTCCCGGCCACGAGGTCCCGCACGACGTCACCGAGCGCGCCGCCGTCTACCGCGACCGGCTCGCGGGCACCCGCGCGCTCGTCGTCCTGGACAACGCGGCCACGGAGGACCAGGTCCGCCCCCTGCTGCCGGACTCCCCCGGTTGCACGGTGCTGATCACCAGCAGGCGCCACCTCACCGACCTCAAGCCCGCCCACCACCTCGCCGTGGACGTGTTCACCCCCGACGAGGCGCGGTGGTTCCTCGGCGACGCCGTGCCGGACGTGCCGGTCGGGCCGAGCCAGGACGCGGTCGACCGGATCGCCGCCCGGTGCGGCCACCTCCCGCTGGCACTGGGCCTGGTCGCCGGGCACATCCGCGGCACACCGGACTGGACCCTGTCCGACCACGCCGACCGGCTGGACGAGCGCCACCGCGACCGCAGGCTGGAGGGCGGGGTGGAGTTCGCGCTCGACCTGTCCTACCGGAACCTGCCCGCCCAGCGGCGCAGGCTGCTGCGGCTGGTCGCCCTGCACCCCGGCCAGGACTTCGACGCGCACGCGGCGGCCGCCCTCGCCGACACCGGCCTGCGCACCGCCCGCACCGAGCTGGACCACCTGTGCGACGAGCACCTGCTCCAGGCCACCGCGGGCAGGAACGCGTTCCACGACCTCGTCCGCGCCCACGCCGCGCTGCGGGCGGGTGACGAGGACCGGCCGGCCGAGCGCCGGGCGGCCCTGACGCGCCTGTTCGACCACTACCTGGCCACCGCGTCCGCCGCGATGGACACCCTGTTCCCGGCGGAGGCCCACCACCGGCCGAGGGTCGCGCCGCCCGCGACACCGGCCCCGGACCTGTCCGACCCGGACGCGGCGCGGGACTGGTTGGACACCGAGCGCCCCATCCTCGTCGCCGTGGCCGCGCACTCGGCCCACCACGGCTGGCCGACCCACGCCACCCGGCTGTCCGCCACGCTGTTCCGCTACTTCACCGGCGGCCACTTCGCCGACGCGGTGGCCGTCCACGGCCACGCCCGGCACGCCGCGAGGATCACCGACGACCCGACCGCGCAGGCTGCGGCGCTGACGAACCTGGGCGTCGCCCACCTCCAGATGGGCGGCCACGGGTCGGCCGCCGACTGCTTCGCACGGGCCCTCCCCCTGTTCCAGCAGACCGGGGACCGGGTGGGCCAGGCCCGCGCGGTGCACAACCTCGGCATCGTCGAGCAGCGGCTCGGCCGCCACGAGTCGGCGCGGGAGCACTACGAGCAGGCGCTGGAGCTGTGCGGGCTGACCGGTGACCGGACCGGTGAGGCCGGAGCGCTCAACGGCCTGGGGATGGTCGAGTTCCGGTTGGGCCACCACGAACCGTCGGCCGAGCACCACGCACGGGCGCTGGCGCTGTTCCGCGAGGTCGGCGACCGGATCGGCGAGGCCAACTCGCTGCTCAACCTGGGTGACGTCGAGGTGGCGCTGGACCGGTTCGACGCCGCGGCCGAGCACCTGGGGCAGAGCCTGGCGCTGTACCGGCGGCTCGGCGACCGCGACGGCGAGGCCTGGACGGTGGACAGCCTGGGCACGCTCGACCTGCGCCGGGGCCTGCCCGAGGCCGCGGCCGACCACTACGAGCAGGCCCTCCTCGTCCACCGGGAGACCGGCGAGCGCGACGGTGAGGCCGCCGCGCTGAACGGGCTGGGCGAGGCCGCGCGCGCTGCCGGGCGCGCGGCCGACGCCGTCACCCACCACGGCGCCGCCCGTGCCATCGCCGCCACCACGGGCGCCCGCGACCAGCTGGCCCGCGCCCACGCTGGTCTCGGCGTCGCCCACCAGGCCCTCGGCGACACCGCCGCCGCCCGTGAGCAGCACCGGCTGGCGCTGGCCCTCTACACCGACCTCGGGATGCCGGAGGCGGAGCTGGTCCGCGCCCGCCTCGCCGAGGCGGGGTGACCGCCGTGGGGGACGCGGTCCGGCCGATCGCGTCCCCCGCCGCGGTCAGAGGTAGCCGAAGACCGGCGGGAACACCAGGACCACGATCCACGCCCACACCGCGAACACCGGCAGGTAGGCGGTCTGCCAGCGTTCGAGCGCCGCGAACGGCGTGCGCCGCCGGATCAGGCCCAGCAGCAGCCAGGTCGCCCAGACGAGGTTGGCCAGCAGGATGACGTTCTCGCCGAGCGCCGCCGCCTTGTTGGGGGTGGTGCCGTACTCGGTGATGCGGCCGGTGATCTCCAGCAGCACCAGCACGTCGATGGCCAGCGCGCTGACCACGAGCGCGAGCTGGAGCTTGTCGAACAGGCCAGCGGGGGCCAGCGGGTCGCGGGCGGAGATCGTGTAGAGCAGCAGCGCGAGCACCACGACCAGCAGCAGGTCGAACAGGATCAGCGCTTCCCGCTCGACGTCGATGCGCCCGCTGCTGATGCCGAACGCGACGAGGAACGCCAGCAGCACCAGGGTGAACAGCGGCGTGAACAGCCGGGTGAGCACCGGGGCGATGTTCTCGACGACGCTCTGCTTCGCCTCGACGAGCCAGCCCGCGACGACCACCGCGGCCATGCCTCCGCACGGGACGAGCCACTGGACGACGAAGGTCTCCGGGGAGATCCCGATGGCCTCGAACGTCCCGAACGTGAACGCGATCAGCACCCCGCCGCCGAGACCGATGAGGACGGAGTAGACGAACCACTCGCCGGTGAAGCGGACGAAGTCCATGCGGCGGCGCGGCGAGCGCAGGTCGTCGGACACGTAGGCGAGACCGACCGCGAACCACAGCGCGATGGGGAGGTGGATGCTGGTCAGCACCACCGACTGGGACTCCTCCCCCAGCGGGTAGGCGTTGGCCGCGACCGCGCCCAGCGCGAACAGCGCCACCAGCACGCCGATCACAGCCCTGGAGGCGTTGCGGCGCCACGCGAGGAACCCGGCCAGCCAGGGCAGCGCGAACAGGCTGATGTTCGGCGCGTAGAAGGTGCTGTCCTCCTCGAACGCCAGACCGAACAGCTCCGGCACCTTGATCGACACCGCGGCGCCCGCCGCGCAGGCGATCATCGCGAGCAGGTCGTTGCGCGACCGGGTGCTCGTGGCGGGGCCGTCGGTGTCACCGGTCAGCACCAGCTGCTTCCACAGCCGTTCCGAGTGCTCGCGGGCGAACTCGCGCGACAGGTCGTCCAGGCTGCCCATGCGCTTCACCGCGACGAGGAACGCCTCGTCGGCGTGCAGGCCCGACGCCACCAGCTCGTCGACGGAGCCCCTGAGGTGGTCCTCCAGCTCGTCGGCGTCGGGCTGCCGCAGCTCGCGGCGGCGCTGCACGTAGTGCCGCCACTGCGCGAACTGCTCCTCCAGCTCGTCCTGCCCCCCGGTCATGCCAGGCCTCCCAACGGGGTCGCGGTGAACGGCCTGGAGTCGCCGTGCCCGCGCCAGATCTCCTTGAGGGCGTCGACGACGGTGTCCCACTGCCTGCGCTGCTCGGCCAGCTCGGCCAGCCCGCTCTCGGTGATGCGGTAGTACTTGCGCCGCCGCTCGCCGGGGACGGACTGCCAGTTCGCCTCCACGTGCCCGAGGCGCTCCAGCCGGTGCAGCAGCGGGTAGAGCAGCCCCTCGGTCCAGTCCAGCTCCCCGCCGGACAGCTCGTTGATCCGCCTGAGGATGGCGTAGCCGTAGCTGTCCGCCTCGGCCAGGATCCCCAGCACCATCGGCGTCGCCGAGGCGGCCACAAGGTCTTTGGTGACTTTCACGCGTCCTGCTCCGTTCGATACCCTAGAAGTACTAGGCATAGTAGTTCTAGGTATCACTCAGCGCAAGGAAGCCCCTCCCCGGCGGGTACCGAGCGCACCGTCGAGGCCGCGGACCGGACCGCCACCACCGAGTGCGCGACGACGATCGTGCGGGGGTCACGACGACGACCTGCGCAGCGTGGCGCGCACCGCCGCGCGCGCCACCGGGCCGAGGTCGTCGATCACCTCCACGAGCACCGCCATGCGGTCCAGCGCGTCCAGCGCGGCCTGCGCGCCCACCGGTTCGACGCCCTCGAACAGCTCCAGGCCGATGAACCCCGCGCACACCGCGCGGGCCAGTCCGCCCGTGTCGACGAACGAGGTCAGCGGGGAGTCGGCCAGCAGCCGTTCCAGGGTCCGCTCGATCGGGTCGATCCACAGGTGCAGCGACGCCGAGGTGGCCTTGGCGAGGGTCGGGTCCGTCTGGGCGCCCGCAAGCACCTGGGCGAGCACCATCACGTTGCCCAGCGAGCGTTCCTCGACGTGCAGGCGGCGGCCGAGGTCCAGCAGCTCCCGCAGGGTGGTGACCTCGTCCAGCCGCTCCAGGAACGGCGCGACCCTGGCGCGGGTGGCGGTCACGCACGCCTGCTCGACCAGGTCGTGCACGCTGCCGAAGTGGTAGAACACCAGGGCCTGGTTGACCCCCGCCGCGGCGGCGATGGTCCGCGCGGACGTCCCCGTGATGCCGTGCTGCCGGATCGTGTGGATCGCGCCGTCGATCAGGCGCTGTCGGGTGTCGGCCATGGTGATCACGGTAGGCGCGCGGGTCGGCGGACCCGTTCCGGGCGCGCGCACAGGAACGGGCGGGCGAGGGCGAGGGCGGTCGCGGTGAGGCCGATCCCGACGTAGACCGGCGCCAGGTGGCCGGTGTCGTGGTAGTGGACCGAGCCGTGCACGACGACCGCGGGCAGGAACCCCGCGACCGCGGCGAGCGCGAGCGACCACCAGACCCACGCCTCGCCCCGGCGCCACCCCCACGCGCTCAGCAGCGTGATCGCCGCGGCGGCGGCCATCAGCGCGCCGCCGAACCCGGCCCGGTCGTGCGCGATGAACGACAGCAGCCGCGGGTTGGCGGCGGCCAGCTCCTCCGGACCGGTCCCGAGGAACTCCAGGTCGCTGGCGACGAACACGTCGGTGAGCCCCACCACCGACACCACCGCGCCGCCGGTGAACAGCCCGATCCCCGTGCACACCATCAGGAGTTGGCCCACCAGCGCGCGGCGGCGCTCGCGTTCGGGGCCCTCCTCCCCGATCGTCCAGCGCGGCCTGTCCGGTGCGCGGTGGACGGCGACCAGGAACATCGGGAACAGCACGACGGCGACCGCGGTGTGCAGCGGTTCCACGAACCCGAAGCCCAGGAAGTACAGCAGCGTGGGGAAACCGATCCACCCGGACGCCAGGTAGGCCTCGCGCGCCCACGGCCAGCCCCGCCGCACACCGCCGACGGCGAGGCCGACGTAGAGCACGCCGATCGCGACCATCGTGCCCGCCATGGTGATCCGGTCGTGCTGGAGGAAGCCGACCAGGTGGTGGTTGACCGCGTGCAGCTCGTCCACGCCTGCGCCGAGGAACGCGCGGTCGTACCAGAGCAGCACCGGCCCGAGCGTGATCACGGCGGCGCCCAGGCCCGCGCCGACCATCCCGAGGCCGACCAGCAGGCCCCACCACCACGCGGGCCACCGCCGGGGGTCGAACCCCTGGCCGCGCGGCGGGGGCGCGGGATCGGTGGGGGTCGCCGCCTCCACCACCCTGGCGAACCAGCCGGGTCCGGCCGCCACCAGCACCGACGGCGTGGCCAGCACCACCGCGGCCGGGTCGGCGAGCGCGTCGACGGCGGCCTCCACGCCGGGGTTCGTCACGTGGAGCAGGTTCGGAGCCGGTCCGGTCAGGACGGCGTCGACGTGCGGTGCCAGCGCGGCCACGACGGCCGCCGCGTCCGGCCCGACCGCGCGCACGACGACCGGGACCCGCCGCCCGCGCGCGGCCTCGACGACCGCGGGGACGTCCGCCGGACCGACCGGCGCCACCTCGACCAGCCCCGCGCCCAGCGGCGGCAGCGCCCGCACGGCGTCCCGCGCCGCGCTGGGCGGCACCACCGCGCCGAGCCTGCTGCGCACCGGCACCCCGGCGACCGACCCGGCCAGGCGCGCGGGCGGGTGCCGGTGCCCGAACCCCCTGGCGATCAGCCGTCCACCGCCGGGCAGCGAGCCGACGGCGGCCAACGTCCGCAGCGCGACCCGCCGCGACCGCCGTGCGCCGAGCAGCGCGGCGGCGATCCCGCGCAACGGCTGGTAGGTCCAGTCGGGCACTAGCCGTTCCTTTCCGGCGAGGTCCGCGGGGCCACGGCCGCCTGCGGGGACGTTCCGCGACGACCACGCCCCGCGAGCCGAACGACATCCGCACCGAACCCGCCCGAAGACGCGACACCGCACCGAACCCGCGACGCCGCGCCGCGACGACCACGCCCGGCGAGCCCAGGCCGGGTCGTTCCGCGACGACCACGCCCCGCGAGCCCAGGCCGAGCCGACCGGCCGACCAGCACCGAGGTCCGCACGCGACGACCGGCCACTAGAGACCCACCCCCTCCGCCGAGCGGGGCGGTGTCCAGTCGAGGACCGGTGCCATCGCGCGCAGGGTCAGTGCGGCGGGGACCAGCCGCGCGGCCAGGTCGCGGGCCGCCACGGCGGGCGGCCACGTCCAGCGGGTGACCGCCGCCAGCCGGGCCGAGCGGCGGACCACGGCCTGGGTCCTCGGACGGCGTTCGGCGTCGTAGGCGGCCAGTGCCGCGTCGACGTCCGGGGTCGCGGCGAGGCGGTCGGCGAGCGTCACCGCGTCCTCCAGCGCCTGGCACGCGCCCTGGCCCAGCATCGGGTCCATCGCGTGCGCCGCGTCGCCGAGCAGCACCACCCGACCGCGCACGAACGTCGACAGCGGCGGCAGGTCGTGCACGTCGTGGCGCAACAGCCGGTCCTCGGGCATCGCGGCCAGCAGCGCGGGCACCGGGTGCGGCCAGTCCGCGAAGCGGCGCGCCACGGCACCGGGCTCGTCCGCACCACCCTCGGGCACCACGGCCGCCGCGAAGCAGTAGAACCGCCCGCCCGGCAGCGCCGTGTACCCGAACCGCTCGCCGCGCCCCCACAGCACGGCGCCGTCGGGGCGCGGGTCGGGCAGCGGGTCGGTGATCGTCCGCCACGCCGTGCACCCGCTGTAGCCGGGCTCGCGCGCCTCCGGCCAGCACGACCGCCGCACCGCGCTGCGCAGGCCGTCCGCGCCGACCACCAGGTCCGCCCGGACGGTCCCGCCGCGGTGCTCGACGACGGCGGCGTCACCGTCCGCGCGCACGGCGCGCACCTCGGCGGCCGGGTGCGGCACCGACGGCGGCAGGGCCTCGACCAGCACGCGCACCAGGTCGGCGCGGTGCACCACGAGGAGCGGCCAGCCGTGGCGCCGCGCGATCACGGCGTTGTCCAGCCGGGACAGCCAGCGCCCGGTGCGGTCGCGCACGCCGCCCGCCGCCTCCACCGCGCCGATCGCGCGCACCCGGTCGGCCAGGCCGAGCGCGACGAGCGCCCGCATCGCGTTGGGCCACAGCGACAGCCCCGCGCCGACCTCGGTGAACTCCTCCGCCCGTTCGAGCACCACGACGTCCCACCCGGTCCGGTGCAGCGCCACCGCCGCGGCCAGTCCGCCGATCCCGCCGCCCACCACGACCGCACTGCGCCCGCCCATGCGCTCCCCCTCGGTTGAGCGACTGCTCAAACGTGAGGATAGGCCGATTTGAGCGACCGCTCAACCAGTGGGGGTGGTGCGAGCCCGGTCACCTGGTCCAGAACGCTGTAACCAGTCGGGCGGTGCCGTCGATAGAGACCAGACCAGCGACGGAAGGGCTGTGGTGATGCGTTGCGCTCGCGTTGAGGTAGTCCTGTCCTTCGCGTTGGGGACGCTGCTGGTCTGCGGCGTCGTCAACGCGGTGGTGGCCGTGCTCTGGTCGACGTGGTGGCTGGGCGGGGTGGGCGGGGCGTGCCTGGCGGCCGCGCTGGCGGTGGGCGCCCAGTGGCTCCGGCACGGCGGTCGCCGCGGTGCGCGCCGGGCGCTCGACGCGCCGTCCGACCAGGCGGGGTCGGCGATCGGCAAGGTCACGACCGCCGCGTGAGCACGGGGCTCAGGTGCCGCAGAACGTCCGGTACGTCGTGGCGAAGTCCTCCGGGGCCGGGGCCGCGTAGCGCTCCAGGCCGGGGCGTTCGCCGTAGGGCGCGGTGACCGCCTCCAGCAGCCGTTCGAGCGGCTCCTGGTCACCCTCGGTGGCGGCGGAGAGGGCCTCCTCGACGAGGTGGTTGCGCGGGACGTAGACGGGGTTGACCCGGTCCATCGCGTCGGCGTCCGGGGCCAGCGCCCGCCAGCGGGCCAGCCACGCGTCGATCCCGGCGAGGTCGAGGAACACCCCGCGCACCCGTTCGACGTCGCCGCGCGCGGCGGCGCCCAGCCCGCGGTAGAACGACGTGTGGTCGACGTGGTTCTCCCGCAGCAGCGCGAGCAGGTCGTCGACCAGCGCCGCGGCGTCCACGCCGCCGGGCAGGCCGAGCTTGGCGCGCATCCCGGCCGACCAGGCGCTCTCGTACCGCTCGCGGAACGTGCCGAGCACGTCGAGCGCCAGGGCCACCGCCTGCTCCTGGTCGTCGGAGAACAGCGGGAGCAGCGCCTCGGCGAGGCGGGCGAGGTTCCACTGGGCCACACCGGGCTGGTTGCCGTAGGCGTAGCGCCCGCCGTGGTCGATCGAGCTGAACACGGTGGCCGGGTCGTAGGCCTCCAGGAACGCGCACGGCCCGTAGTCGATGGTCTCGCCGGAGATCGTCGTGTTGTCGGTGTTCATGACCCCGTGCACGAAGCCCACGAGCATCCACCTCGCCACCAGCGACGCCTGGGCCGCGACGACCGCCTCGAACAGCGCGAGGTGCGGACGGTCCGCGTCCGCGGCGGCGGGGTGGTGGCGGGCGACGGCGTGGTCGGCGAGCCTGCGCAGCAGGTCGACGTCGTCGGTGGCCCGCGCGTACTGGAAGCTGCCGACGCGCAGGTGGCTGCTCGCGGTCCGCGCGAGCACGGCCCCCGGCAGCACGGTCTCGCGGCGCACCGGGCGGCCGGTCGCCACCACGGCCAGTGAACGGGTCGTCGGGATGCCGAGCGCGTGCAGCGCCTCGCTGACCACGTACTCGCGCAGCATCGGGCCGACCGCGGCCAGGCCGTCGCCGCCGCGCGCGAACGGCGTGCGCCCGGAGCCCTTGAGGTGCAGGTCGCGGGGGTGGCCGTCGGCGTGGACGAGTTCGCCGAGCAGCAGGGCGCGCCCGTCGCCCAGGCGCGGCGAGTAGTTCCCGAACTGGTGGCCCGCGTAGGCCTGCGCCACCGGGGTGGCGCCGTCGGGTACCTGGTTGCCCACGAGCAGGCGCACCCCGTCCGGACCGCGCAGCCAGTCGGTGTCGAGGCCGAACTCGGCCGCCAGCCGCTCGTTGAGCACGAGCAGGCGCGGCTCGGGAGCCTCCTCGGCCTGCCAGGGAAGGCTCATCTCCGGTAGTTCACGGGCGAACCGGTCGTCCAGGGTGACGGTTGACGGCGGTGCGGTGCTCACGGCTTCCACCGTACGGGGTCCGCGTCGACGAGCACGTGCGGTCCGAGGAGCGCGACGAGCAGGCCCCCCGCTCCGCCGTCCGGCCGACCGGGTCCGGCCGGGGGTGAGGTAGGCGAGATCGCGCCTACCTCACCCCTGCTGCGCCGATCGGGTTTCCCGCCATGATGAGGCGAACGATCAAGTCGAGGAGGACCATGACCACCACGGGCCGGTTCACGACGCTCTGCGAGGCGTTCCAGCACACGGCGGCGCTCAATCCCGGCGCGGTGGCGCTGCGCACCCTCGGCGGCGAGCGGGAGCTGACGTGGCGCGAGTACGGCGAGCGGGTGCGGCGGATCGCGGGCGGCCTGCACTCCCTCGGCCTGCGCCGGGGCGACACGCTCGCGCTGCTGCTGACCAACCGCCCCGAGTTCAACCTGGTCGACACCGCGGCCCTGCACCTCGGCCTGGTGCCGTTCTCGATCTACCAGACGTCGGCGCCGGAGCAGATCGCCTACCTGCTGCGGCACTCGGGCTGCCGGGTGCTGGTGTGCGAGCCGCCGTTCCTCGACCAGGTGCGCGCCGCGGGCGTGCCCCTCGACCACGTCGTCGTCGTGGACGGCCCGGCGGAGGGCACCCTCGCGCTGGACGAGCTGGAGTCCGCGGACGTGGCCGGGTTCGACTTCGACGCGACCTGGCGCGCGGTCGAGGGCTCCGACGTGCTGACCCTGATCTACACCTCCGGCACCACCGGCGACCCCAAGGGCGTCGAGCTGACGCACGCCAACGTGCTGGCCGGGATCGTGGCGGTGGACGACGAACTCGGCGTCCGCCAGGGGGACCGGACGATCTCCTACCTGCCCTCGGCGCACATCGCCGACCGGGTGTCGGCGCACTACCTCCAGATCACCTGCGGGACCGAGGTCACGTCGATCACCGACGCCCGCCGGGTCGCCGAGGCCCTCGCGGACAGCAGGCCCACGTTCTGGTTCGCCGTCCCGAGGGTCTGGCAGAAGATCAAGCTCGGGCTGGAGGCCCGGCTGGCGGCGGCGCCTGCCGAGCAGGCGGCGGTCGTGTCGCGCGCGTTCGAGGTGGCGCTCGCGCGGGTGCGCGCCCGGCAGACCGGGCTGGAGCCCGACCCGGCGCTGGAGGCCGAGTTCCAGGCGCTCGACCAGGCCGTGCTGGCGCCCCTGCGCACCGCGATCGGGTTCGACCGGATGCGGTGGGCGATGTCCGGCGCCGCCGCCATCGCTCCGGACACGCTGGAGTTCTTCATGGCGCTGGGCCTGACGATCGTGGAGGTCTGGGGCATGTCCGAGACGACGGGCGCCGCCATCCACAACCCGCTGACCAGGGTGAAGGTCGGCACGGTCGGCGTCGCCGTGCCCGGTGTGGAACTCCAGGTCGCCGACGACGGCGAACTGCTGGTGCGCGGCCCCGTCGTGATGCGCGGCTACCGCGACGACCCGGCCCGCACGGCCGAGGCGTTCACCGAGGACGGCTGGCTGCGCACGGGTGACGTGGTGACCGTGGACGACGACGGGTACGTCACGATCGTCGACCGCAAGAAGGAGCTGATCATCAACTCCGGCGGCAAGAACATGTCGCCGACCGCCATCGAGAACACGGTGAAGGTCGCCTGCCCGCTGGTGGGCGAGATCGTGGTCATCGGCGAGGCCCGCTCGTACAACACCGCGCTGGTCGCGCTGGAACCCGACGTGGCCGCCGCGGTGGCGGCGGGGGCGGGCATCACCGACACCTCCCCGGCGGCGCTGTCGCGGCACCCCGTCGTGGTCGAGGCGATCCGCGCGGGGATCGCCGAGGCGAACGCGAAGCTGTCGCGCGTGGAGCAGGTCAAGCGGTTCCGCGTGCTCCCGGCGGTCTGGGAGCCCGGCGGCGACGAGATCACGCCGACGATGAAGCTCAAGCGCCGCAACATCAACCGCAAGTACGCGGCCGACGTGGAGGAGCTGTACGCGGACCCGCGCGCGGACGACGTGCACGAGCCGACCGAGCGGACCGGCTGACACCGCGGGTGTCCCCCCGCGCACGGCGACGCCCCCCGTAGGGTCGCCGCCGTGCGCGGGGGGACACCTCTCCGCGACCCGACCCGCTCCTCGGCGGCCTCGACGCCGCCCCCACCGGAGGTCCGTTGACCACCCAGCCCACCGCCACCACCCGCCACGGGGACGTCGTCGGCACCGCCGAGTCCGACGTCCTGGTCTTCCGGGGGATCCCCTACGCCGCACCGCCGGTCGGGCCGAACCGGTTCCAGCCGCCGCGACCGCCCGAGCCGTGGGCGGAGCCGCGCGACGCCACCCGGTTCGGGCCCACCGCGCCGCAGGCCCAGGGCTTCGGTCCGCTGGCCGACCTCGTGCCCAGCGTGGTCACGCCCGGCGACGACCACCTCAACCTCTCCGTGTGGACGCAGGGCACCACCGGCGCGCGACCGGTGATGGTCTTCGTCCACGGCGGCTCGTTCACCAGCGGCTCCGGCTCGCTGCACGCCTACGACGGCACGCGCTTCGCCCGTGACGGCGTCGTGCTCGTGACCCTCAACTACCGGCTCGGCGCGGACGGGTTCCTCTGGTTCGGCGACGGCGTGCCCAACCTCGGCCTGCTGGACCAGGTGGCCGCGCTGGCGTGGGTCCGCGACAACATCGCCGGGTTCGGCGGCGATCCGGGGAACGTCACCGTCTTCGGCGAGTCCGCGGGTGCCATGAGCGTGTGCTCCCTCATGGCGATGCCCGCCGCGAAGGGCCTGTTCCACCGCGCCATCGCCCAGTCCGGCGCGGGCGACAGCGTCATCTCCCCGCGCGCGGCGCGGCTGGTCGGCACCCGGCTGGCGGCGATCCTCGGCGTCGCCCCGACCCGCGAGGCCGTCGCGGGCGTTCCCGTCGAACGGCTGCTGGCCGCCCAGGCGCGGGTGGCCGAGGAGGTCGCCGCCAAGCCGAGGACGGGTCTGTGGGGCGAGGTGGCGCGCAACCTGATGCCGTTCGAACCGGTGGTGGACGGCGACGTGCTGCCCGTGAAGCCGATCGACGCCGTCGCCGAGGGCGCGAGCGCCGACATCGACGTACTGATCGGCACGAACAGCGAGGAGGCGCGACTGTTCCTCGTGCCGACCGGCGCCATCGCGCGGATGAACGCGCTGGCCCCGCACCTCGTGGCGCTGCGCTACGGGCTGCGCCCCGGCGCGGCGGTCCGCCGCTACCGCGCCAACCGGCCGGGGGCCTCGCCCGGCGAGGTGGTGTCCGCCATCATCACCGACTGGTACTACCGGATCCCCGCGCTGCGCCTTGCCGAGGCCCACCGCGGCCGGGCGCACGTGTACGAGTTCGCCTGGCGCTCCCCCGCCTACGGCGGCGCGCTGGGCGCCTGCCACGTCCTGGAGATCCCGTTCGTCTTCGACAACCTCGACGACCCGGCGCTCACGGCCATCACCGACGGCCGCGCGCCGCAGGGGCTGGCCGACGCCGTGCACGGCGCGTGGGTCTCCTTCGCCGCGAACGGCGACCCCGGCTGGCCCGCCTACCGCCCCGACCACCGGGTGGCGATGCGCTTCGACACCGTCTCCGCGACCACGGTCGACGACCGGGCCGACGAGCGCCTCCTGTGGGAGGGCCGCCGCTGACCCGTGTTCGAGTTGACAGCGTCATCCGAACTGCTGCGGTTTTGAGATGACAACGTCAACTGAACGCGTCGCGCCCCCGCGCGGCGAACTGGCCGTGGTGACCGGGGCGTCCTCCGGGATCGGCGCGGCGACGGCACGGGAACTGGCCCGCCGCGGCTTCCACGTCCTGGCGGGCGTCCGGCGCGAGGTGGACGCGGCGGCGCTGCGGTCCGACCGCGTCGAGCCCCTCATCCTCGACATCACCGACCGGGCCCACCTCGCCGCGCTCGCCGAGCGCGCGGCGCACGACGGGCTCGGGCTGCGGGCACTGGTGAACAACGCCGGGATCGCCGTCAACGCCCACGGGGTCGAGGTCGTCGTGGTCGAACCCGGCGGTGTCGCCACCGGGATGTCCGGCCGCGGCATCGCCACGGCGCACCGCTCGGCCGCGGACATGACCCCGGCCCAGCACGCGCGCTACGACACCCTGGTGGACGCCGTCGTCACCCTGGCGGAGTCGTTCACCGCCAAGGGCCTGCCCGCGGCGGCGGTGGCGCGGGTCGTCGCGGACGCGGTCACCGCGACGAGGCCGCGCGCCCGCTACGCCGTGGGGCGCGACGCGGCCGTCCTCGTGCGACTCGCCCGACTGGTGCCGGACCGGCTGCTGGACAGGGTGCTGCCGCGCGACCTCGGGTCCCACCTCCGGCCGCCGGTGCCCGCGTGACGCCCGCCGAGCGAGCGGCGGGGCGGAGGCCGACAACTACCCTGACGGGATGGTGACCAGAGCCGAATCCGCCGCCACCACCCGACGGGCGCTGCTCGACGCGGCCGGCGCGCTGCTGGACAAGGGCGGACCGGACGCGGTCACCCTGCGCGAGGTCGGCGCCGACGCGGGAGTCTCCCGGTCGGCTCCCTACCGGCACTTCGCCGACAAGGAGAGCCTGCTGGTGGCGGTGGCGACCGAGGCGTGGACGCCGTCGCCGACGAGCTCGAAACCCTGACCGCGGGTTCCGGCGACACGCCGGAGCGGACCCTGCGGAGGGCGCTGCTCGCGCTGCTCTCGATCGGCCGGTCCCGCCCCCACCTGCACCGCCTCATGTTCACCGTTCCCGCGGCCGATCCGGCGGCGGTGGCCAGGGCGGCCGAGCGAGCCCAGGGCCACTTCCTCGACCTGGTCACCGCGGTCGTCGGCGCGGCCGCGGCCCGGCAGTACGCCGCGCTGCTGCTCACGAGCGTCCACGGCGCCACCGGGTTGGAGCTGAGCGGCCACCTGTCCCCCGCCAAGTGGGGCACGACGCCCGAGGACCTGCTGGACCTGCTGATCGGCGTCCTGCCGCGACCGTCCTGACCGGACGCGCGAGCGGCCCCCGGTGCCGGAGCACCGGGGGCCGCTCGCCGTCGTCGGGGCCGGGTCACCGCTCGCCGACCGCGACCTCCTGCTTCTCCCGCGCCACCGGGGCCTCCTCGGTCAGCGCCGAGCCCTCGACGTCGAGCGCCGGGAGCCAGTTCAGCCAGCTCGGCAGCCACCAGGCGCGCTCGCCGAGCAGCGCGAGCGCGGCCGGGACGAGCACCATGCGGACGACGAAGGCGTCGAACAGGATGCCCGCGGCGAGCGCGAAGGCGATCGACTTCAGCGTGGCGTCGCCGGCGGGCACGAAGCCCGCGAACACCGAGAACATGATCAGCGCCGCCGCGACGACGACCGGGGCCGCCTGGCGGAAGCCGGTGCGGATGGCCCGCAGCGGCGCGGCGCCGTGGCTGTGGGCCTCGTGCATCCGGGACACCAGGAAGATCTGGTAGTCCATCGCGAGGCCGAACAGGATGCCGATCACCAGGATCGGGGTGAGGCTGATCAGCGGTCCGGTGCTGTCGAGCGCGACCAGGTCGGCCAGCCAGCCCCACTGGAACACCGCGACCGTGGCGCCGAGCGAGGCGCCGATGGTCAGCAGGAAGCCGAGCACGCCGACGAGCGGCACGAGCAGCGAGCGGAAGACGAGCACCAGCAGCGCCAGGGCCAGGCCGACCACCAGGGCCAGGTAGATCGGCAGCGCCTCGTCGAGGCTCTGCGCGACGTCGACGCTGACCGCCGTGGCTCCGGTGACGGCGTAGCCGGGACCCTCGGTGGCGGCGGGCAGCGCGCGCAGGTCCTCCACGAGCTGCTCGGTGGCCTCGGTCGTGGGTCCGGACTCCGGGATGACCGTGACGAGGGCCGCGCTGCCGTCGGCGTTGGGGGTCGGCGGGGTCACGAGGGCCACGTCGTCGAGCGCGCCGATCGCGGCACCGGCCTTCTCGGCCGCCGCGGGAGCGCCGTCGCCGTCGAACAGCACGATGATCGGCCCGTTGAACCCGGCGCCGAAGCCGTCGGACAGCACCTGGTCGGCCCGCGCCTGGGTGCTGTCGGAGGCGGGCCGCTGCACCAGGGTGGTGTGCATCGAGGCGAACGGGATGGCGATCACGCCGAGCGCCGCCACCGCGAGGACGAGCGACAGGACGCGCTGGCGGGTGACCGCCGTGCTCCAGCGGGCCAGGAACCCGCTGTCGCCGGTGAGGTCCACGTCGTCGGAGACGACCACCCCGCGCTGCTTGCGCGGCAGCACGCGGTGCCCGAGGAGCCCGAGCGCTGCCGGGACCAGGGTGATCGCGACCAGGACGGCGACGACGATGGTCGCGGCGGCGGCCACGCCCATCTGGGTCAGGAACGGGATGCCGACCACGACCAGGCCGGTCAGGGCGATGACGACGGTCAGACCGGCGGTGACCACGGCCGAGCCCGCGGTGCCCACGGCCGTGGCGATGGCGGTCGGCACGTCGCTGCCGCGGCGCAGCTCGTGGCGGAACCGGGTGATGATGAACAGGGCGTAGTCGATGCCCACGGCGAGGCCGAGCATGCCCGCCAGCAGCGGGGTGGTCGACGACAGGTCGGCGAACCCGGTGGCGATGGTGACGCCCAGGACGCCGATGCCCACGCCCACGAGCGCGGTCAGCAGGTTCATGCCCGCGGCGATCAGCGAGCCGTAGGTGATGACCAGGATCATCAGGGCGACGACGACGCCGAGGGCCTCGGCGATGCCGCCGAGGTGGAACGGCGCCTGGGTGGCCTCACCGGTGGCCTCGACGGTGAACCCGCTGCTCCGGGCGTCCTCGACGGCGGCGAGCAGCGCGCTCTGGTCCTCGGCGGTGACCTCGCCGACGGCGGCCGAGTAGGTGACCGTGCTGTAGGCGGTGTCCTGCTGGGCGTTGACCGTCGGCGCGGTGGGGTCGAGCGGGTTGCTGGCGGCCTTCACGCCGGGCAGGCCCGCGAGGTCGGCGACCAGGTCGCCGAGCGCCTTGGCGTTCTCCGGCGTGGTCAGCGTCTGCCCCTCGGGGGCCCGCACCACGACCTTGGCCTGGGCTCCGCTGGTGCCGAACTCCTGGCCGATCCGCTCCAGTGCGGTGGTCGACTCCTGGCCGGGGATGGAGAACGAGTTGGAGGTCTCGCCCGCCAGGGTGACCGCTCCCGCTCCCGCGCCGAAGAGGACGACCAGCCAGACGGCGATCACGGACAACCGGTGCCGGTGCGCGAACGCACCGATCCGGGACAAGAAGCGAGCCATGGGTGATCAGTCCTCAACCTGGTCGGAGCCGGAACGGGCGACGCGGCCGTGGCCGAGCGCGTCGAAGCAGGTGGCGACGATGTGGGGTCGCCAGGTGGAGATCTGGTCGTCGTGGTGCGCCGCGAGGCTCAGGACCGCCAGCGCGGCCAGCGCGCCCGCCACCCGGACGGCGCGCTCGGACGCGGGGATCACGGGGTCGACGCCGAACGCGTCGAACGCGGCTCCCCCGACGCCGCCGTCGGTGGGCCCCGGCACGACCACGTCGTCCCCGCCGCGCGCGACGGGGATCAGGAGCATGGCGACCATGCCGGGGTGCGCGAACGCGACGTCGACCAGGACCTCCAGGGCGGTGCGGTCGCGGTCGACGCCGACGGGCAGGTCGCGCACCTGGTCGAGCACCCGCTGCCCCAGCGAGTTCGCCTGGGCGACCACCGCCTCGCGCAGCGCGTCCTTGCTCGGGAAGTGGTGCAGCAGGCCGGTCTTCGACAGCCCGACGGCGTCGGCGACCTCCTGGAGGGAGGTCTTGGCGACTCCTCGGCGGGCGAACAGCGCGGCGGCCTGGTCGAGGATGCTCTCGTCGACCTGCTGCCGGAACGGACGGGTCATGCCCACCACGGTACGAGCTGACGGACCAAGTTGGTCGGTTTACCGACCAACTTGGTCGGTGGTCTTCGTCATACCCCGCCGGGCACCCCGTCCGGCTCGGCCGGATCGATCGAGAGCCGCCTGCGGTGCTCGTAGATGATCGAGGTGCGGAACCCGACGACCTCCTTGCGCTTGCTGAAGCGGTCCATCAGCAGCGCGTGCATGTCGCTGATCGTGGGGATCGCGACGTGCACCAGGAAGTCGTCGCTGCCGCCGAGCACGAAGACGGCCAGCACCTCCGGCTGCGCGAGCGCGAAGGTCTCGAACCCGCGGATGACGTCGCGGCCCAGCGGCCGGATCGTGAACGCGATCAGCGCCTGGACGCCCCGGCCGATCTTGGCCAGGTCGACCTGCGCGTGGAAGCCGGTCAGCACGCCCCGCTCCCGCAGCGCCCGCGTGCGCACCAGGCAGGTCGACGGCGCCAGCCCGAGCCTGCTCGCCAACTCCCGGTTGGTGAGCCGAGCATCGGCCTGGAGTTCGCGCAGGATCGCCGAATCAAGTTCGTCCACGCCGGTCCACTCCCCTGCTCCACCGAACGACGTTCGGTCCACGTGCCACCACTGGTTCACCCGGACCAAAGTTATCCCAGAACCTCGAACTTCCGACCGGGAGGCACGCATGACCCTGAACCTCGACCACACCCCGACCGCGGTCGCGACCCGGCCGCCGGAGGAGGTGCGGATCGTCCGGGGCGCCCGCACCGGGCAGGTGGTCGTCGTCGCCATCGACTCGACCCGGCTCGGGCCCGCCATCGGCGGCTGCCGGGTCCGGGCCTACCCGACCTGGCAGGACGGGCTGGCCGACGCGCTGCGGCTGTCGGCGGCGATGACCGAGAAGGCGGCGCTGGCCGGGCTCGCGCACGGCGGCGGGAAGACGGTCGTGGCGCTCGACCCCGCGACCGCGGCGGAGTTCACCGGCCCGCGCCGCGCCGACCTGCTCGCCGACGTCGCCGACCTGGTCGAGACCTTCGACGGCGGCTACCACACCGGCCCGGACGTCGGGTCGTCCCCCGAGGACATGACCACGATCGGCCGGGGCACCACGCGGGCGCTGTGCCGACCGGTGTCGGCGGGCGGCAGCGGCGACTCGTCCGGCCCCACCGCCGCCGGGGTGATCGCCTCGATCGAGGCGGTGCGGCACCACGTCCTGGGCGGCAGGCCGCTGGGGTCGCTGAGCTTCTCGCTGCTCGGGCTCGGCCACGTCGGCACGCTGGTCGGCGAGCACCTGGCCGCGGCGGGCGCCCGGCTGACCGCCACCGACGTCGACCCGTCCCGGCGGGCGCCCGCCGACCGGTGGGGGGCGACGTGGACCGAGCCGGGCGAGGCGCTGTCCGCCGACGTCGACGTCGTGGTCCCCTGCGCCGTCGGCGGGATCCTGACGCCCGCCACCGTGCCCACCCTGCGGTGCCGGGCGGTCGTCGGCCCCGCGAACAACCAGCTCGACGCGGACCCGACCGCCGACCTGCTGCACGACCGCGGCGTGTGCTGGGCTCCCGACACCGTGGTCAGCGCGGGCGGGATCGTCTCCGCCGTCGCCCGCGAGCTGCACGGGGCGACACCGGAGGAGGCCGACCTCCTGGTGCGCGACACCGGGCGGCGGCTCGGCGAGGTCCTGGTCGCCGCCGCGAGCCGGGGCACCGCGCCGCTGCACGAGGCCCGTCGCCGCGCGCGGGACCTGCTGGGGTGACGTCGTTCCCCTCGGCGGACGGATTTTTCGCCGACTCCTGGACCGCGACCGCGCCGAGCCGGGAGAATCGGGGGCGGGGTGTGGGGGATGCCGAGGAGAGAACGGCCGCTCGACGTGGGCGACAGCGCCCTGCTGAGGTTCGCGCACGACCTGAGGTCGTTGCGGGACGAGGCGGGCAGACCGACCTACCGGGAGCTGAGCAGGCGCGCGCACTACTCGACCGCCGTGCTGTCGCAGGCCGCGGCGGGCAGGCGGATGCCGAGCCTGGAGGTGACGCTCGCCTACGTGCGGGCGTGCGGCGGCCCGATCGAGGAGTGGCGGGCCCGGTGGCACGACGTCGTGGGCGAGCGGGAGCCGCCGCCGACCTCCGACGCCGAGCGCCCGTACGTCGGGCTGAACGCGTTGCAGCCCACCGACGTCGACCGCTTCTTCGGCCGGGACCGCCAGGTGCGGGAGCTGGTGGCCCGCCTGTCCGACCAGCGCGTGGTCGTGCTGTTCGGGGCGTCCGGCGCGGGCAAGTCGTCGCTGCTGCGGGCGGGTCTCGTGCCGCGGCTGACCGGTCCGGTGCTGCTGTTCACCCCCGGCGAGCACCCGCTGGAGGAGTGCGCGATACAGCTCGGCAGGCTCGCGGGCGCGCCGGTCCCCCCGCTGGACGACCGGTTCGCGGTGGCCGAGCACATCCGGCGGGTGGCGCCCGCCGGGAGCGAGCCGGTGGTCGTCGTGGACCAGTTCGAGGAGGTCTTCGCGCTGTGCCACGACGTCGCGGAGCGGGAGGCGTTCATCGACGCGCTGCTCACCGCCGCGCGCGGTGACTGCCGGGTGGTCCTCGGGGTGCGCGCGGACTTCTACGCCCACTGCACGACGTCCGCGGCCCTGGTGGAGGCGATGGCGCGGGGCCAGGTCACGCTCGGGCCGATGACGACGGACGAGCTGCGGGAGGCGATCGTGCGGCCCGCCGTCCGCGCGGGCTACGCGGTGGAGACCGAGCTGCTGTCCGAACTCGTCGCCCAGGCGCAGGGGCAGCACGGCGTGCTGCCCCTGCTGTCGCACGCGCTGCTGGAGACCTGGCTGCGCCGCGAGGGGAACACGCTGACGCTGGCGGGTTTCCGGGCCGCGGGTGGCATCGACGGCGCGCTCGCGCAGACGGCCGAGTCGCTGTTCGCGCGGCTGACGCGGCGGCAGCGGGTCGTCGCCAGGAACCTCGTGCTGCGGCTGATCGCGCCCGGCGACGGCACCGAGCACACCAAGCGCCGCACCACCCGCGCCGAGCTGGACGACGACCCGGACGTCCGCGCCGTGCTGGACCTGCTCGCCGACGCCCGACTCGTCACGCTGGACCGGGACAACGTGGAGATCTCCCACGAGGCCCTGGTGCGGGCGTGGCCGAGGCTGCGCGACTGGATCGCCGAGGAGAGCGAGGGGCTGCGGCTGCACCGGGAGCTGACCCGCGCCACCGACGCCTGGGAGGCGCTCGGCGGTGACGCCAGCGCGCTCTACCGGGGCACGCGCCTCACCCTCGCGCGGGAGTGGGCGGAGCGGCACCCGACCGCGCTCAGCGCGCGGGAACGGCGGCTGCTGGACGCGAGCCTGGCCGAGGAGGCGGCGGAGACCGAGCGGGCCAGGAGGCGCGCGCAGCAGCAGAAGCAGGCCGTCGCCCTGCTCAGCGTCCTGTTCCTGC
This sequence comes from Umezawaea sp., assembly GCF_057122925.1. Lineage (NCBI taxonomy): Bacteria > Bacillati > Actinomycetota > Actinomycetes > Pseudonocardiales > Pseudonocardiaceae > Umezawaea > Umezawaea sp. Next base: position 45,763 of record NZ_DBNGPQ010000054.1, read on the forward strand.
TGGCGGTCACCGCCACGGCCTACGCCGTCAGCACGCAGCAGTCCGCCCGGCGGCAGCGCGACCACGCCCTGTCGGAGATCGCCGCCGCGAAGGCCGTGAACATGCGCGTGCGGGCCCCCGCGCTGGCGGCCCAGCTCAGCCTGGCCGCGTACCGGCTGGCTCCCACCGACGAGGCGCGGGCGAGCCTGATCGCGGCGTTCCCCTACCCGGACCGGCGGCTCGCCGCGCACGGCGCCAACCTCGACTCGGTCGCGGTCAGCTCGGACGACCGCCTGCTGGTGACCGCGGGGCACGACCGGACCGCGCGGCTGTGGGACCTCGCCGACCGCGGCCACCCGGTCGAGGTCGGGACGCTGACCGGGCACGCGGACACCGTCAACGGGGTGGCCGTCCAGCCGGGCGGCCGGGTCGTGGCGACGGCGAGCTGGGACGGCACGGCCGCGCTGTGGGACACCACCGACCCCGCCGCGCCCGTGCGGCTCGGCACCCTCGGCACGCACACCGACGACGTGAACTCGGTGGCGTTCAGCCCCGACGGCCGGACCGCGGCGACCGCGAGCACCGACCGCACGGTCAAGCTGTGGGACGTCGCCGACCCCCGGCTGCCCCGTGAGCTGACGACGTTGACCGGGCACGCGGACGGCGTCGTGGCGGCGGCCTTCAGCCCGGACGGACGCACGCTCGCGACGGCCTCGTTCGACCACACCGTCGTGCTGTGGGACGTCACCGGGTCCGGTGCCGGGCGGGTGCTCGCAGGCCACGGGGCACCCGCGACGGCGGTGGCGTTCAGCCCCGACGGCACGATGCTGCTGTCCGCCGGGCAGGACCGCGTGTCCAGGCTGTGGAGCACCGCGACCGGGAGCGAGCTGGCGGTGCTGCGCGGGCACGACGGGATCGTGCGGTCGGCCGTGTTCAGCCCCGACGGCCGCACCGTCGCCACCGGCGCCGAGGACAAGACCGTCCGGCTGTGGACCGCCTCGCCCGGCGCCCGGCACCTCGCCACGCTGGACGCGCACACCGAGGCCGTGGTGTCGCTGGCGTTCACCTCCGACGGGCGCGCGCTCGTGTCGGGCAGCGACGACGACTCCGCCGTGCTGTGGCGGATCCCGGACGTGCCGCTGGAGCAGGTCGACGTGGACGACGCCGCCGGGTGGGTGTGCCAGGCGGTCGACGAGCCCCTGACCGAGCAGGAGTGGCGCACCTACTTCCCGGGGGTCGACTACCGACCGCCCTGCTGACCAGCCGCGTCCGCCTGGTTGTTCGAGGAGCGAACCGACGCAGGTCGACCCTGGCGCCCTCCGCGGTGGTGGGGCGGGCCCGGCCCACGCCGAGGCGCGCATCGCGACGGCGCGCTGTTCTTCGCCGACTCCGTCCCGGACGGCGGCCGGTGCCGGGCTTCCCGGTCGAACCGGCGCACGTCCGGCTGTGGGTGGTGGAGGTCGCGGCGCAGCACGACGGCAGCGGCACGGGGGCTTCGCCGCGTTCGGCGCCCTGTGGTGGGTGAGCACGGCGGCCGGAGGAACGGGAGCGCTGCTCCGCACCGCGCCCCCGGCTCGACCTCCTCGCGGCGGCGGTGGGCCTCGTCGACGACCTGACCCGCGCCGAGTGGACGCGCGGGCTGGTCCGACGGCTGGAGGCCGGGGCGTTCACCATGGCCGGCAAGGAGGCCGGCTGACGCGTCACGGGGCCTTCCGCACGGCGGGCGGGCGACCCACTACGGTGATCGTTCCCCACTCCCCCGGAGGCGACGTTGGCGACCGCTGTCACGAGTGACGGGTACCGGCTCTGGTACGAGGCGACGGGTGACGGGCCCGCCGTGGTGTTCCCCGCGAGGTTCCGCGCCGAGCAGGCGGCGCTGGGCGACGCGCTGGCCGCCGACGGCCGCCGGGTCGTGCGGTACAAACCGCGCCAGGTGGTCGGCGTGCTGGAGCCCGAGGAGGACGCGGGCGGTCCGTGGAACCCGACCGCGCTGACCCGCTACCCCCTCGACATGGAGGTCGACGACCTGCACACCGTCGCCGACGCGGCGGGCGTGGACACCTTCGTGCTCGCCGGGTACTCGGGCATGGCGGCGCTGGCCGGTTTCCTGGTCGCCGCGAGCGACCGCGCCACCGGACTGCTGATCGGCGGCTTCCCGCTCCTCGCGGGCTACGACTACTGGCTCGGCTACGTGGAGGGCGCGCGCGGGGCGCTGCGGCAGGCGGGCCTGCCGGAGAAGGCGGCGGAGCACCACGCGGGCGTGCTGCTCTACCAGGACTGGACCGAGCGCGACGACACCGCCGCGCTGACGGCGCTGCCCGGCCCGAAGGTCCTCTGGTACGGCTCGCGCGACGGCGAACCGGACTGCCGGATGCACGACGTGGTCGGCGGCAGCGCCATCGCCCGCCGCGTCCGCGCCCACGCGGAACCGTTGCGGCGGGCCGGGTTCGAGCTGATCGAGTTCGACGGCCTCGACCACATCGGGGCACTGGCGAGCACCGACGTGATCGCCCCTCGGCTGTCGGGGGCGCTGGCGGACGCCGGCTGGTGATCGGCGCTCACGCCGGCGTGGGTTCGCCGTGTTCCACGGGTCGCACGCCCGTGTGACGGGGGCTCGCTACCGTACTGGCCATGCGGACGTTGGTTCACCCACCCGGCCCCCTCGTCGGCAGGCGTGCCGAGGTCGGTCGCGTGGACGAGCTGACCGGCGCCGCGCGCGAGGGCCGCGGTGGGGTGCTGGTGCTGCGGGGCGAGGCGGGCATCGGCAAGACCGCGCTGCTGGAGCACGCCCGCGGGACCTCCGGGTTCCGGGTCATCCACGTCTCCGGGTCGGAGTTCGAGTCCGAGCTGCCGTTCGCCGCCCTGCACCAGTTGTGCGTGCCGGTCCTGGAGCACCTCGACGACCTGCCCGACCGGCACGGCGAGGCGCTCCGGGTCGCGTTCGGACTCGCCACCGGCGCGCCCGACCTGTTCCGCATCGGTCTGGCGACGTTGGAGCTGCTGACGACCGCGGCCCGAGGGCGCCCGGTGCTGTGCGTGGTCGACGACGCCCAGTGGCTGGACTCGGCGTCGTCGAAGGCGTTGGCCTTCCTCGCCCGGCGCGTGGCGGCCGAACCGGTCGCACTGGTGCTCGCGGTCCGGGTGCCCTGCCCGGCCGGTGAGCTGGACGACCTGCCGGGTCTGGTGGTGGCCGGGCTGGAGGACGCCGACGCGCGGACGCTGCTGGCGGCCGGGAGCCACGTGCCGCTCGACGAGCAGGTGCGCGACCGGGTGCTGGCCGAGGCGCGCGGGAACCCGTTGGCACTGCTGGAACTGCCGAGGGCCGGTGGTTTCGCGCCACCGGACACGGCGTCGGTGCCGACCAGGGTCGAACGCGGCTTCCAGGCCAGGCTGGCCTGCCTGCCCGCCTCCGCACGGCTGCTGCTGACCGTCGCGAGCGCCGACCCGACCGGCGACCCAGGCCTGCTGTGGGCCGCCGCGCGGCTGCTGGACGTCGACGTCGACGAGGCGTCCGCCGCGGCGGACGCGACCGGGCTGGTCGAGTTCGCCACCCGCGTCCGCTTCTGCCACCCCCTGGCGAGGTCGGCGGTCTACCGGGCCGCGGACACCGACCAGCGCCGCGGGGCGCACCGGGTGCTGGCCGAGGTCACCGACCCGGTCACCGATCCGGACCGGCGGGCCTGGCACCGCGCCCAGGCGTGCACCGGGCCGGACGACGACGTGGCCGCCGAGCTGGAGCGGTCCGCGTCCCGTGCCCTGGCCCGCGGCGGCGTGGTGGCCGCCGCGGCCTTCCTGGAACGCGCGGCGGCGTTGTCGCAGACCCCCGCCGCGCGGGTGGAGCGGACGTTCGCGGCGGTGCGGGCCAAGCTCGACGCGGGCGCCACCGACGCGGCGGCCGACCTCCTCACGACCGTCGGCACCGCCTCGCTGGACGGGTTCGGGGAGGCGGAGGTCGACCTGCTGCGGGGGCGGATCGCCTTCGTGCGGCGCGACGACGGCAACGGCCCGGCGTTCATGCTGCGCGCCGCGGACCGGCTCGCGGCGCTCGACCCGGACCGGTCGCGCGACTGCTTCCTCGACGCGCTGGAGATGGCGCTGCTCGTGGGTCGGGCGGGTGGCGTGCTCGACGCGGTCCTGGCCGCCGCGCGGTCGGCGGCACGGGAACCGCGCACCCCCGACGTCCTGGACGCGCTGAGCCTGCTCGCCACCGAGGGCCACCGGGCCGCCGCTCCCCTGCTGCGCGCCCAGCTCGACGACGGGGAGAGTCCGATGTGGACCAGACGGCCCGCGCTCGCCGTCATGGTCGCGGCCGAACTGTGGGACCCGCACGCCCACGCGGCGGTCGTCGAGTGGCTGGTGAAGACCGGCCGCGAGTCCGGGTCGCCGCTCCTGCTGCGCCTCGGCCTCGCGCAGGTGGCGTCCGGCGCCGCCCTCACCGGCGACTTCGGCCGGGCGATGGCCGCGATAGCCGAGGAGGAGGCCATCGCCGACGCCGGGGGCGCGCCGCCGGTGTTCTACCACCGGTTGCAGCTGGCCGCGATGCGCGGACGCGCGCGGGAAGCGCTGGAGCTGTTCGAGAGCGCCACGGCGGAGGGGCGCGGCATCGGGCAGCTGATCGCCAACGTCGACTGGGCGGCGGCCGTGCTGCACAACGGTTCCGCCGACTACCCGGCCGCGCTGGCCGCGGCCAGGCGCGCCACCGCGCACGGCGACCTGTTCCTCACCGGGATCGCCCTGCCGGAACTGGTGGAGGCGGCCGTCCGGTGCGGCGAGCCCGCCGCCGCGGCCGAGGCCCTGGAGTCGCTGACCGAGCGCACGCGCGCGAGCGGAACCGCCTCGGGCCTGGGGATCGCGGCCTGCGCGCGGGGTCTGGTGACCGGCGTCGAGGACCACTACCGGGAGGCCGTCGAGCACCTGGAGGAGTCCCCGATGCTCCCCTACCGGGCCAGGGCGCACCTGGTGTACGGGGAGTGGCTGCGGCGCGCGGGCCGCAGGCGTGACTGCCGCACGCACCTGCGCACCGCCCACGACCTGCTGACCTCGGCCGGGATCGAGGGGTTCGCCCGGCGGGCCGCCGACGAGCTGCGCGCCACCGGCGAGAGGGCCCGCGGCCGGTCGGGGCACACGGTCGACCAGCTCACCATGCAGGAGGTCTCCATCGCCCGGCTGGTCGCCACCGGGGCGACGTCCAACGAGGTCGCCGCCCGCCTCTTCCTCAGCCCCCGCACCGTGGACGCCCACCTGCGCAACATCTTTCGCAAGCTCGGCATCACGTCCCGCAGGCAACTCAGGGACCGGTCCGACCTGGGCACCTGACCCGCGTGGACGCGGTGAGCACGGTGACGCGGGCCCGGTCTCGGATCCCGGCCTGCGCGAACGCGGTGGTGCGGCGGTCCGGCAGTGCGGCCGCGGTGACCCCCGAGGTGCGGGAACCGTGGTCGGATCAACACGGAGTCGTCGGTTCCCAGCCTCCGTGTTGATCTGCCCTCGTCCTCGGTGGTGCTCCGCCTACACGCCCCGCAGCGGCGGGTACGGCTCGCCCGGCGGGTGTTGCGCGTTCTTGTTGGCGTCCCGCGCTTCCTGGAGCTGGTCCTCCAGGGTGACGATGCGGCACGCGGCGTCCAGGGCGGTGCCCTGGTCGACCAGCTCGCGCACGCGAGCGGCCAGGCGGAGCTGGTAGCGCGAGTAGCGCCGGTGCCCGCCGCTGGAGCGCTCGGGCTCGATGAGCTTCGCCTCGTCGAGGCCGCGCAGGAACGCGGCCGTGGTGTTGAGCATCGCCGCCGCCCTGCCCATGGTGTAGGCGGGGTAGTGGTCGTCGTCGAACTTCTCCGCCGAGTTGCGCGGCGGGACAGCCTGCTCCTCGTGGTCGTGTTCTGGGTTCATCGCGCCTCCGCATCACGAGGGGCCCCGGCGCAGCAGCGCCGGGGCCCCGGGGTTGTAGGGTTCACTTCCACCTAGCCGACCGTGAGATCGGTTTCCTCTGTCCGCGTGGTCCGCCCTGGGGGCGGAGACTGCGGGGATCGCTTGTGCGTAACCGAAGACCACCTTCCAATCCGATGGAACCGCGGTACCCGCCCGGCCGAGTGCAGCCGAAAGCAGGCGATCCGATGGTGTGCGACCCTTCCCTTCTCCTCTGAATTCCGATTGTCGTGCTCTCACGTCGCGGTCGGCACCGGTCCTCATGCACATGCCGGCATCACCTCACCGACCGCTTCCGGTCACCTGCCGGAACCCCTTCCACTGATCGGCCCCGGCACACCTGACCGTCTTGCGGTACACCCGCGGGCAGTTCGTCATCTCCCGCGCCGACTGACTTTCTCTTCTCGACGAGGAAGAGACTACCCACTCCCGAGCATGAATGTCTACACCCACTGATGGAGATTTACTCGAACGAGTGATAGAGGCGTCCTCACCTGCGAGGACGCGGCGAAACACCGGCGATCAGCCGTACAGGCGCACGTCGCTGACGTTCCACCAGTTCCCGGCCTGGGCCGTGGCGGTGATCCGCAGGTGGCGGGCCCGTGTGCGGGGCAGGTCGACGGTGGTCAGCTGGCCGTCGCCGACACCCTCGGCCACCGTCCTCCAGCGGACCCCGTCGTCGCTGACCGCGAGCCGCCAGCCGCGCGCGTAGTCGCCGAGGTTGCCGCCGCTGTCGACGGCGACCCGGCGGAAGTGCTCGCGTGCACCCAGATCCACCTGCACGTACTGGCCCGGCGCCTGGGCGGCCTCGCTGGACCAGCGGGTCGAGGCGTCGTCGTCCACCGCGAACTCCGCGCCCGTGCCGAGCGAGGCGGTGGCCCTCGCACCGTCGATCGGCACGAAGTCCAGCTCGCTG
>NZ_DBNGPQ010000055.1:0-25010 GCF_057122925.1 Umezawaea sp.
CCGCGTACAGGTCGTGCGGCGCGAAGAACCCGATCGTGTTGTAACCCCAGTAGTTCCGCAGCCCCTTCTCCGCCAACCCGTGGTCGGTGATGAACTGGTGCACCGGCATCAGCTCGATCGCCGTCACCCCGAGCTTCGTCAGGTGGTCGATGACCGCCGGGTGCGCCAGGCCGGTGTACGTGCCGCGCAGCTCCTCCGGGACCTCGGGGTGGTTCATCGTCAGGCCGCGCACGTGGGCCTCGTAGATCACCGTCTCGTTGTACGGCGTCCTCGGCGGCCGGTCGACGCCCCAGTCGAAGAACGGGTTCACCACGACGGACTTCGGCACGTACGGCGCCGAGTCCTGGTCGTTGCGCTGGTCCGGCTCGCCGAACGGGTAGCCGAACAGCGACTCGTGCCACTCGACGCCGTTCGAGATCGCCTTGGCGTACGGGTCGATCAGCAGCTTGTTCGGGTTGCACCGCAGACCGCGCGACGGGTCGTGGGGTCCGTGCACCCGGTATCCGTAGCGCTGGCCGGGCCCGACGCCGGAGAGGTAGCCGTGGTGCACGAAACCGTCCACCTCCGGCAGCCTGACGCGCGTCTCCCCGCCCTCGTCGTCGAACAGGCACAGCTCCACGTGGTCGGCGACCTCGGAGAACACGGCGAAGTTGGTGCCGACCCCGTCGTAGGTGGCGCCGAGCGGGTAGGAGGTTCCTGGCCAGGCGTGCATGTTCGCTCCTCGAAGGACGGCGTCGACCGTGTTCTCGCAGCCGGCGCCAACCTCTGACCGCCTGCCGGGGCCGGGTTCCCCGCGTCGCGGCGCTTGAACCAGTAGCGCGCGTCACGTCGGCTAGCCCTCGCGCGCGTGCGCCCGGTGGCCGTCCTGGGTGAGGATCGCGAGGATCTCGACCGGTTCTCCCCCGTGCGCGCCGATGCCGTGGGGGGTCATGGTGGAGAACCCGGCGGCCTCCCCGGCCCGCACCAGGACGAGGCGGTCGCCGAGGCGGAGTTCCGCGGTGCCGGAGAGCACCATGAACCAGTCGCGACCGGGGTGGACTCCCGCCTCCTCCAGGGGCGGGGCCGGGGTGGTGATGTGCATCTTGGCGACCGTGAGGTCGTTCGGGGTGTGCTCGCGCGCGAGCGTCCAGATCGTCGTGCCGCGGCGTTCGTCGTGGTGGGGCCGGATCACGACGTCCTCGTCGTTCGGGGATTCGATGAGCAGGTCGATGCTCGTGTCGAGGGCTCGCGCGATCAGGACGAGCTGGTCGACCGCGATCCGCCGGGACCCGGTCTCGATGCGGCTGAGGTTCGACGGACTGAGGTGGCACCGCTCCGCGAGCGCGTCGAGCGACCAGCCCCGTGCCAGGCGGAGTGCCCTGATCCGCTGCCGGATCAGCCGGTCCACATCCACTTCTTGCTTCATAGACAAGATGGTATGCCCCTGAGGCAGGGCGCGCCTAGGGTCGTGGCATGACCGAACAGCACTCCCACGGCCCCCTGCTCGCGACGCTGCTGGACCTCGACGCGGAGATCCACTCCGAGGCGCTCACGGAGGCGATGTCCGTCGTGTCCGCGCTGGTCACGGACCCGCGAGGGGTCCGGCGCGTGCTGGACGTCGGGGCGGGGACCGGCACCGGGAGCATCGCGCTGGCCCGCCGCTTCCCGGCGGCGCGGGTCGTCGCGGTCGACGTCGACGAACGGATGCTGGAGCGGGTCCGCGACAACGCCCGGGCGGCGGGTCTGGGCGACCGCGTCGAGGCGCTGCGGGCGGACGTCACCACCGCGCCACCCGGCCTGGGAGTCGCGGACCTGGTGTGGTGCGCTTCGGCGTTGCACGAGGTCGCCGACCCGGATCGGGCGTTCCGCACCCTGTTCGAGGCGCTGCGCCCCGGAGGCGTGCTGGCGGTCGTGGAGATGGACGGGCCACCGGCGGTGCTCCCGCTCGCCCACGCCGACCTGGAGGAGCGGGTGCGCTCCGCCGCCGGGTCGTCGGCCGACCACCCGGACTGGACGTCCACGATCACGGCCCACGGCTTCGAGGCGCCGCGCACGCGTCGGCTGACGACCGACGTGACGCTGCCCGCCGACGGCCCGGCCGGTGAGTACGCGGCCCTGGAGCTGCGCCGCGTCGGACACGCCGCGCCCGCCCTGCGGGACTCCGACCGGGCAACCCTGATGACCCTCGCCGGTGACGGCGCGGGCAACGTGCGCACCCTCGGCGAGGTCCGGATCCGCGGGACGCGCACCCTCTGGACCGCTCGCCGCCCCTGACCCGCCCCACCCCCGCACCGGTGCGCCCCGCCGCACCGGTCCTCGACGTGCCCGAAAACCCAGGAGGACCCCGTGACCGACACCCGACCACCCGCCGTCCTGGCGGCCCCGAGGCGGTGGTGGCTGCTGGCGGCGCTCGCGGTGGCCCAGCTGATGATCGCCCTGGACACCACCGTCATCACGATCGCCCTCCCGTCGGCGCAGGCCGACCTGGGCTTCGCCGACAGCGCGCGGCAGTGGGTCGTCACCGGCTACGCCCTCGCGTTCGGCAGCCTGCTGCTGCTCAGCGGACGCCTGGCCGACCGGTGGGGCCGCAAGCGCGTGCTCGTGACCGGCCTGGTCGGCTTCGCCGTCACGTCGGCCGTCGGCGGTGCCGCGTCCACGGCCGCGGTCCTCGTCGGCGCCCGCATCGGGCAGGGGCTCTTCGCCGCCCTGCTGGCCCCCGCCGCCCTCGCGCTCGTGTCGACCACCTTCACCGACCCGGCGGAACGAGGTCGGGCGTTCGGGGTGTTCGGTTCCGTGTCCATGATCGGCACGACGGTGGGCCTGCTCCTCGGGGGGACGCTCACCCAGACGCTGTCGTGGCGGTGGACCATGTACATCAACGTCGTCATCGCGATCCCCGCCGTCGTCGCCGCGGTGCTCCTCGCGCCGGACTCCGAGCGCCGAACCGGGCAGAGCCTGGACCTGCTCGGCGCCGCCACCGCCACCCTCGGCCTGTTCAGCCTGGTGTTCGGCACCTCCAGGGCCGAGACCGCCGGGTGGACGGCGCCCGTCACGGTCGGCGCGCTCCTCACCGCGGGAGTCCTGCTCGTGGTGTTCGTCGTCGCGCAGACGCGGGTGGAGGTCCCCCTGCTGCCGCTGGGGATCCTCACCGACCGCGGCCGGGGCTCGGCCCTCATCGCGCTGCTGCTGTCCTCGGCGGGCCTGTTCACGACGTTCCTGTTCCTGCCGTTCTACCTCCAGTCGACCCTCGGGTACGGCCAGGTCCACACCGGACTCGCCTTCCTGCCCGTGCCCGCGGCCCTCGTCCTCTCCGCCGCGGTCGTCGGGCCCGCCCTGAGCAGGGCGCTCGGAGCCCGTCCGGTCGTGCCGATCGGCCTCACCGCCGCCTGCGCGGGCGAGTTCCTGCTCAGCCGGATCAGCGTGCGCGGCGACTACGTCCCGGACCTGCTGCCGGGCCTGGTCCTCATCGGCGCGGGCGTCGGACTCGTCATCGCCACCGCCACCGCGTCCGCGACCGCCCGCCTGGACGACGACCTGGCGGGCACCGCCGCCGCCTCCGTCAACGCCGCGCAGCAGATCGGCGGCTCCCTCGGCGTGGCCGTGCTCGCCGCGGTCGCCGCGTCGGCCGCGGCGCGGGTCACCGACCCCGCGGAGGGAGCCGTCCACGGCTACGGCACCGCGTTCGGCTGGGCCGCCGCCCTCTTCGCCACCGGCGCGGTCCTCACCGCGCTGCTCACCCCCTCGAAGGAGCCCGCATGACCACCGCCCGTCCCCGACCGCCCTGGAAGGCCCGACTGGGCGGGGCGCTGCTCGTGCTCGGCACCGTGCAGTTCTTCGTCGCGCACGTCGTCGTCCAGAGCGCCTGGGACCAGCCCCGCTACCGCTGGTCGACCAACTACATCAGCGACCTCGGCGCCGTGGGCTGCGGCCCCGTGCTCGGCAACGACGTCTGCTCACCCCTGCACGCGGTGATGAACACCGCCTTCGTCGCGCAGGGCGTGCTCCTGCTGGCCGGGATCGTCCTCACCTCCCCCGCCGGACGCCGCCACGCCTGGCGGACGATGGTGGGGCTGACCGGGATCTCGTGGGTCGTCGTGGGACTCGTCCCCGAGGACGTCGACCTGACCGTCCACTCGATCGGCGCGCTGCCCGTCTTCCTCCTCGGCAACGCCGCCCTCGTCGTCGCGGGAACCTCGACCCGCGACCGTCCCGCGGTGCGGAGAGCGGCCCTGGCGCTGGGGGTCATCGGCCTGCTCGGCTTCGCCCTCACCGTCCTGGCGACCGCGAACCCCGGCGGCGCCATCGGCGTCGGCGCGGCCGAGCGCGTCACCGTGTTCCCGCTCCAGGTCTGGGCGTTGCTCTTCGGGGCGGCCGTCCTGGCCCGCCGCTCCGCGAAGGTCCCCGGAGCGGCGTGAACGATCAGTGGTCGTGCCCGCCGCCGTGGTACCGGTGCACGACGGCGTGCCCCTTGCCGCGGGCGATCATCCAGCGGTTCACCGGCACGGTCACGACGAACGCGACCGCGAGGGAGAAGACGAGGCTGACCCAGAAGACCCAGTTGGCCAAGCCCGCCTCCATCGCGCCGGGGACGCCGAGCATCACGGCGTTGTCGACGACCTCCATGACCGCGATGGAGACGGTGTCGGCCGCGAGCGCCACGCCGATCGCCGCGCGCAGCGGGAGTCCCGACTTCAGGACGGGGCGGATGGTGAGCGAGTACCCGAACAGGAACGCCAGGGCCACCGCCAGCACGACGGTCGCGAGGTTCGACCACCCGAGGGCCGTGCCGACCACCATCCCGAGCACCTCGCCGATGGCGCAGCCGGTGAGGCAGTGCAGCGTGGCGGACACGGCGAGCCCGGTCAGCCCCTCGGGTGCGGGAGCGTGGTCCATGCTTCCTCCTTCGACTCGCGTCTCAACATACCCCTAGGGGGTACCCGCATCAAGCGTTCGACGCGCGGGCCAGCAGCCTGCGTCCCCACACCAGCGCGACCGCGCTGAGCGCGAGCCAGGCCCCGAGCGCGAGGAAGGAGCGCGGCGAGCCCGGCTCGCGCAGGGCGTCACCGAGCACGACGGCGATCAGCGTGGAGGGGACGAGGCCCACCGCCGTGCCGAGCGCGAAGGACCGGGCGCGCACCGAGGTCACCCCGGCCGCGAAGTTCGACACCGTGAACGGCACGACGGGCAGCAGGCGCAGCACCAGCGTGGCCGCGAACCCGTTCGAGGCGAACACCGAGTCCACCAGGCGCAGGCGTCCGCTCCCGAGCCGGGCCTCCACGGCGCTCCGCCCCAGCGCGCGGGCGACGCCGAAGGACAGCAGCGCCCCCGCGGTGAACCCGACGACGGCCAGCAGCACCCCCTGGACCAGGCCGAACAGCAGTCCCGCCGCGGCCGCCAGCACCGGCTTGGGGAAGAACACCGCGGTGCCGAGCGCGCTTCCCGCCACGAACACCAGCGGCGCGAGCCCGCCCGCCGCCCGCACGTGGGCGCGGAGCTGCTCGACGGTGGGCACGTCGACCACCGCGGCCACGACCGCCAGGACGACGACCAGCACGACGAGCGCCACCACCCGAACCCGTCCCCGCATCGACCACGTTCCGCTCTGCCGGCTCCAGGACGGTGGACACGTCCGCCCCGCCATCGTAGGCGCCGTCACGCTGGCGTACCCCTACCCCCCTGGGGTATACATGTGCCACCGCCAAGCCGATCCGAGGGAGAAGGACATGAACACCGCCTCCAAGGTCTCCGCGTTCGCGGTCGCGCTGGTGGCCACGTTCGGCGCGACCTGGGCGGCGGGCGCCGCCGTCGGCCCGTTCGCCGGGACGACGCCGCCGAGCGCGACCGGCGGTGCCCCGGCCGAACCCGTCGACGACCTGCCGCCGGGTCTCGCCGCGGCCCGGAACGGCTACGCCCTCAGGGTGGCGACCGAGGCGCTCACCGTCGGCCCGCCCCAGCCGTTCAGCTTCCGGATCGACGGCCCGGACGGGAAGCCCGTGACGAGGTTCGAGGTGGAGCACGAGAAGCTCCTGCACCTGGTGCTCGTGCGGCGCGACGGAGCCCACTACCAGCACCTGCACCCGCGGATGGACGCGAGCGGCACGTGGAGCACCCCGCTCGCGCTGCCGGCGGCGGGCAGCTACCGCGTGTTCGCCGACTTCAAGCCCGAGGGCGGCGCGAAGACGACGCTCGGCGCCGACGTGCAGGCACCGGGCTCGTTCGCACCCGAGCAGTACACATCGGACAGCCGTTCCTCCGAGGTGGACGGCTACACCGTTCGACTCGACGGCGAACTGGCCGCCGGCGCGGAGTCCCCGGTCACCGCGACGGTGACCCGCGACGGCGCCCCCGTCACCGATCTCCAGCCCTACCTCGGCGCGAACGGCCACCTGGTCGCCCTGCGCGGGGCGGACCTGGCCTACCTCCACGTCCACCCGAAGGCCGCACCCGGTTCGGGTCCGGAGGTGGCGTTCCTGGTCGAGGTGCCGACCACCGGCAGGTACCGGCTGTTCCTCGACTTCCAGCACGGGGGCAGGGTCCGCACCGCCGAGTTCACCCTCGGGACCACCGGGTCGGCCCCGCCCGCGGCGGCCACCACGACAGCGGACGACGGCCATGCCGGTCACGGCTGAGCACCCCAGGGAGGCGCGCTCCATGAGCCCCACCACGACAACCCCGCCGAGCCAGGTCGAACTGACGATCGGCGGCATGACCTGCGCCTCCTGCGCGGGCCGCGTCGAGCGCAAGCTCAACAAGCTCGACGGCGTGCAGGCCAGCGTGAACTACGCGACGGAGAAGGCGAGGGTGGTCTTCACCGACGCCTACTCACCGGCCGACCTGGTGAAGGTGGTCGAGGCGACCGGCTACACCGCGGAACTGCCCGCTCCCCCGGCGAGCGCGGACGGCGACCAGCCCGTCGAGGAGGACCCGACGCGGTCGCTCCGGCAGCGGCTGGTCGTGTCCGCGGTGCTCGCGGTGCCGGTGGTCCTGCTGGCGATGGTGCCCGCGGCGCAGTTCACCTACTGGCAGTGGCTCTCGCTGGTGCTGTCCGCCCCGGTCGTCGTGTGGGGCGCGCTGCCGTTCCACCGGGCCGCGTGGACCAACCTCCGCCACGGCGCCGCGACGATGGACACGCTGATCTCGCTCGGTGTCTCGGCGGCGTTCCTGTGGTCGCTGTACGCCCTGTTCTTCGGCACGGCGGGTGTGCCGGGCATGACGCACGGCTTCGAGCTGACGGTCCGGCCGATGGCGGGCGACGGCAACCTCTACCTGGAGGTCGCCGCGGGCGTCACGACGTTCATCCTCGCCGGGCGGTACTTCGAGGTGAGGTCCAAGCGGCGGGCCGGTGCCGCGCTGCGCGCCCTGCTCGAACTGGGCGCGAAGGACGTCGCCGTGCTGCGCGACGGCCGCGAGGTCCGGATCGCCGCCGGCGACCTGCGCGTGGACGACCTGTTCGTGGTGCGTCCAGGCGAGAAGGTCGCCACCGACGGCGTGGTCGAGGAGGGCAGCTCGGCGATCGACGCGGGGATGCTCACCGGCGAGTCCGTCCCGGTCGAGGTGGCCGTGGGCGACGCGGTCACCGGTGCCACGGTCAACGCGGGCGGACGGCTGGTCGTGCGGGCCACCCGCGTCGGCGGGGACACCCAGCTCGCGCGGATGGCGCGGCTCGTCGAGGACGCGCAGAACGGCAAGGCCGAGGTCCAGCGGCTGGCCGACCGGATCTCCGCCGTGTTCGTGCCCGTCGTGATCCTGCTCGCCGCCGGCACGCTCGGCTTCTGGCTCGGCGCGGGCTCGGGCACCACGGCCGCGTTCACCGCCGCGGTCGCGGTCCTGATCATCGCGTGCCCGTGCGCCCTGGGTCTGGCCACGCCGACCGCCCTGCTCGTCGGCACGGGCCGCGGCGCCCAGCTGGGCATCCTGATCAAGGGACCGGAGGTGCTGGAGTCCACCCGCCGCGTTGACACCGTCGTGCTGGACAAGACCGGCACCGTCACCACCGGCCGGATGAGCCTGGTCGCCGTCCACCCCGCCGGGGGCGTCGACGAGGACGAGGCCCTGCGCCTGGCCGGAGCCCTGGAGCACGCCTCGGAACACCCGATCGCCAAGGCGATCAGCCAAGCGGCGACCACCGACCTGCCGCGGGTGGAGGACTTCCGCAGCCTGAACGGCCTGGGCGTGCGGGGCGTGGTCGAGGGACACGCGGTGCTCGTGGGCCGGGCGGCGCTGCTGGAGGACCGGGGCATCCACCTGGACGACGACCTGCTGGGCGCGAAGCGGCGGGCGGAGGCCCAGGGTCGCACCGCCGTCGTGGTCGCGTGGGACGGCGAGGCACGGGCCGTGCTCGTCGTGGCGGACACCGTGAAGCCGACGTCGGCGCGGGCTGTCACCGACCTGCGCGCCCTCGGTCTCAGGCCGATCCTGCTCACCGGCGACAACAAGGCCGCGGCCGACGCCGTGGCCGCCGAGGTGGGCATCGAGGAGGTCATCGCCGAGGTCCTGCCGGAGGACAAGGCGGACGTCGTCAAGCGGCTCCAGTCCGAGGGCCGGGTCGTGGCCGTGGTCGGCGACGGCGTCAACGACGCGGCCGCCCTGGCCCAGGCCGATCTGGGGCTGGCCATGGGAACGGGCACCGACGTGGCCATCGAGGCGGGCGACATCACCCTGGTCCGCGGCGACCTCCAGTCCTCCGTGGACGCCATCAGGCTGGCCCGCCGCACCCTGACCACCATCAAGGGCAACCTCTTCTGGGCGTTCGCCTACAACGTCGCCGCCCTCCCCCTGGCCGCCCTGGGCCTGCTCAACCCGATGATCGCCGGAGCGGCCATGGCGTTCTCCTCGGTCTTCGTGGTGAGCAACAGCCTCAGGCTGCGCGGTTTCCGCGGCACGACCGGGGGCGACCCGCGGCCAGCAGCCTGATCAGCCGCGGTACAGCTCGATGAGGTACCGCGTGCTGACGCTGTCGGGGTGGTCGGCGCCGAGGACCCGCTCCACGTCGGGCAGCAGGTCCAGCAGCACGGCGAGCGCTCCCTCCCGGTCACCGCCCTGTCCCCGCCCGTGAGCGACGGCGAGGCGAGTGGTCACCGTGTCCGGGTGGTCGACTCCGAGTGCGCGCACCTGGTGGGGCAACAGCTCCTCCAGCGCGGTCAACGCCCCGGCCTCGTCCCCCGCCAGTCGGCGCCAGAGGGCGAGTCTTCGTCGTGTGCTCAACGTGGAGGGGTCGTCGGCGCCGAAGAACTCCACCTGGTCGTGCAGGAGCGCTTCCGTCATGGCGACAGCCGTGGCGAACTCACCCGTCTCAGCACGCCAGGCGGCGATGGCCTCGCGTGCGAAGAGGGTCGACGGGTGGTCTTCCCCCAGCACGCGCCGCTGGTCCGGTTGGAGGTCCTCCAGATCCGCGACGGCCCCGGCCAGGTCTCCGGTGTCCTTTCGGCGCAGGGCGATGGTCCCGCGGATGTCGAGCGAGGTCGGGTGGTCGGTGCCGAAGATCCGTTCCTGGTCCCGGAGCAACTCCCGGAACTCCGCGAGGGCACCGGCCGGATCGCCCGCGATCCCGCGCGCGGAGGCCAACGCGTGACGGCAGGCCAGCGTGTGGGGGTGTTCCGCTCCCAGCAGCCTCAGCAGGTCGGGCAGCAGTTCCCGCAGCGCGCGCACGGCGCTCGTCGGATCACCCGCCTCCGCAGTCCAGTGAGCCGCGTTGTGCCGGGTGATCAGGGTGTTCGGGTGGTCCGGGCCGAGCACCGCGAGCTGGTCCGCCAGCAGGTTCTCGTAAGCCTCCACGGCGCCCGCCGGGTCACCCGCCTGTCCTCGTGACGTGGCGAGAGCCTGACGAGCGGCGAGGGTCGTGGGGTGCTCGGGTCCGAAGACCGCCACCAGATCGGTCAACAGCTCCTCGAACGAGGACAGCGTCGCGAGCGCGTCGCCCGCTTCCACCCGGCGCGACGCGAGGTTGGTTCGGGTGACGAGGGTGACGGGGTGATCAGCGCCCAGGACGCGCACCTGGTCAGCCACCAGTTCCTCGAACGCGCCGAGAGGACCGAGCGGGTCGTCCGCACGGCTCGACCAGGTGATGAGGTTGGCACGGGTGACCAGCGTGGCGCGGTCGTCGGCGCCGAGCACCCTCGACTGGTCGGGGAGCAGCTCTTCGAACGCCGTCGCCGCGCCGACCGGATCACCGGCGCGCGCTTGCCACAAGGCCACTTCGCCGCGGGTCTCCAGCACGTCGGGGTGGTCCGGCCCGAGGACCCGCACCTGGTCGACCAGCAGCTCCCGCAGCGCGCGCACCGCGCCGTCGCCGTCCCCGGTCTCCCCCTGCCAGCGAGCGGCTTCGGTGCGGGCCGACAGGGTCTCCGGGTGATCTGCCCCGAGGTGCCGGACGGCCAAGGCGTGCAACTGCCGGAAGCGCGTGCGGGCATCGGCGACGAGGCCGCTCTGACCGAGGCTCCTCGCGGCGCGGAACAGGACCTCGTGACCACCCCCGTGCCACAGGTGCTCTCCACCCGCCTCGGCCAACGCGTCGGCGTTCGCCCGCAGCACCTGCGCGGACAGGGCGTCCCGCTCGACTTCGGGCCACAGGTGGACCAGCGCGTCGGCCGCGGCGCGCGCCACGACCGGCAGCCGGTGCGGAGCCACACCGTCCCACGTGGCCCTCTGCACCAGCGCGTGCACCCGAACCAGTTCCCCGTCCACGGTGATCAGGCTCAGGCGGTGCAGGCAGGTCAGCCCGTCCCCGGCCGTCTCGGCGTCGACCGTCCGCCCGACCCGCTCGGTCAGGTAGCGGATGACGGCCGGGGTGCTGAACAGGTCAACGGGGATCCCGTCAGCGTTCAGGAAGGCGGCGACGTCCAGCAGCGGGCCCGCCATCCCCGCCGGCAGCAACCGGTCGGCGTGCTCGACCGAGATCGACCACGTCGCGGCCACGGTCGTTCGGTGGTCGTCCGGCAGGGCCTCGTCTTCGGGCACGACCGCGGCCAGGGACCGGCGGCGGTCGGTCAACCGCTCCAGGTAGGCGGCACAGGACAGATCCCGGTCGACCATGTACGCGACCGCTTGGGCCAGCGCCAACGGCAGGCACCCGAGGGCGTTCACCAGTTCGGCGGCGCTGTCGAGCAGGGGCTCGCGCTCGCCCAGACCGCTGGCCAGGTAGGCCAGGGCCTCCGACTCGGCGAAGGTCCCCACGTCGACGAACCCGCGGCCGTGGCCGCGCAGCGCGGTGTCCCGACGCCGGGTCGTCACCAGCACACGTCCGACGGCCACCAGCGGCGGCCAGAGTCCAGCGAGGTCACCAGGCGACTGGACGCCGTCGAGCACGACGAGCCACCGCACCGAGGTGTTCGCCAGCCACTCGAGCAACCGGCGTGCGCCTCCACCGGGATCCCCGTCCTCGACGCCGGTCAGATCCGCGGCGACCCGCGCGTAGCCGGAGGTGATCGCATCCCGTGATCCGGCGGAGATCCAGGCCAGCAGATCAACCTCCCCTGCGGCCCACACCCGCTCGACGTGGTCCACCGCGAGCTGGGTCTTGCCGACGCCCCCCAAGCCCGACAACACGGTGACCAGGCGATCCTCCCCGGCAGCAACCGCTTCCGCCGTTCCGCGCCGCTGGAACGACGCCGCCCGAGGAGGCACGTTCCCGGAGCGGTGCGGCAGGCTCACCACCGGTCGAGCGGCCGCGTGGTGGTGGTGGTGGTGGTGCACCCCGCCGTCGATCCGCCCCGCCTGGAGCAGGAAGCCCGACACCTCACCGGGCGCGGTGTTGACCACGTCGTACTCGGGTGAGCTGCGCCTGAACTCCGACACGACGACGTCGCCACCTTCCGCTCGCGGGTCAGGCGAAGGGTAACGACCCGAGCGCCGCTAGTGGCCCGCTCGCCCCTCACGGGCGAAGTGCGGTTCCGCCGCCTCCAGCCGCGGTACCGCGACCCCCAACCGCCGTGCCTCCGCCAGGGTGTCGCGACAGATCTCCCTCGGCTCCACGGCATCGGGGTCGGAGTGCGTCGCGAAGCTCACGCGCAGGGGCGCGACGTGGGCGAGCAGCCAGGTGAGCACGGAGGCCGTGAGCCGGGTGGGCGCGCGGAACAGCAGCAACCCGCTCCGGTGACGTCGCAGGTCGACACCGCGCGCCTCCAGGAGCGGCAGCAGTTCGCGACCGGCCAGCAGCGCCTCGCGCAGGTCGGCCTTCGCCCCCGCCAGCTCGGACAGCGACCCCAGCCGGAGCCCCTGCGAGTGCAGACCCGCGTCCGACACGAAGTGGGCCCACAGCCAGCCGCGGAAGTCGGGCTGCTCCCTGATCCGGAGCCCGGCCTCGCGGAACGCCTGCCGCACGGCCAGTTCGCGGTCGGTCGGAGGCCTGCCGAACGTGCCGAAGACGACCGACGGCAACATCATCCCGCGGAGCACACCGTCCGCACCGAAGCCGCCCCCCGCCAGGGGAAAGCCCCAGGCGACCTGATCGGCGGGGAGGTCACCGATCGCCGCGAGCGGCTCGGTCCAGACGTTGCCGAAGACCAGCACCGCGGCGTCGCCGAGCAGGGGCGTCAGCCAGGCCGCGGCCTCCGCGAGCTGGTGGTGCGACACGCTCAGCACGACCAGGTCGAAGTCGTGGTCCGGCCCCAGTTCCTCGCGGTAGCGCACCGGCCACTCCTCGACGACGCGCTGCCCCCACACCCGACGCCGCGCGTCGAACAGGTCGAGGCTCACCGCGTCCCCGTAAGCCACCGCACGACCAGGCCGGACGTAGAACTCGACGTCGTGCCCGGCCCGTTCCAGCGCCCAGCCGTACACGGTGGCGATCACGCCTCGCCCGATCATCAGGATCTTCACGCTGCACCTCGATGGGATACGCTCAATCGGAGGCAATCTCCACTTAAGAAAATATGGAGACAATCTCCATTTGTCAACGGGAGGTGGTCCATGACCGCTGCCAGACCGCTGCGCGCCGACGCCCAGCGCAACCGCGACGCCCTGATGGCCAAAGCACGGGAGGTCTTCGACACGGGCGACTTCTTCGACCTGCGCTTCGACGACTTCGCCGCACTGGCGGGCGTGGGCACCGGCACGCTGTACCGCCACTTCCCCACCAGGGAAGCGCTTGCCGAAGCGGTCTACCGCGAGGAGGTCACCGCACTCTGCGCCCGCGCCCGCGAACTGCTGACCACGCTGCCCGCGGTGGAGGCGCTGGCGACCTTCCTGCACCACGTGGTCGACTACCTGGACACCCACCGCGGCCTGGCCCGAACGGTGGCCACCCTCATGACCACCGGCTCGGACACCCTGGCCGAGGGCAGCCGAGCGCTGGAGCGGGCCGTCACCGACATCGTGGCCGCCGCCGTGGAGAGCGGCGGCATCCGCGACGACGTGGACGCCGGCGCCGTCATGGTGGCACTGCACGGAATCAGCGCGTCCCACGACCGCCCCGGTTGGCGGACCGAGGCCGACGGCGTGATCACCCTCGTGCTGAGCGGACTGCGACCGCGGTGATCACCGCGGTACACCCGCTCGTCCCAGTCCACTACGACGGATGACGCAACTTCACGATGGGATGCCTCCGGGAAGCCCTCCCGAAGCGTGGTAACCGGTGAGCCGCCGAAGAAGGCGGCCAACCGGAACTGGGGACCTCATTTGCGCGCACTGACCATCGGTGCCGCGGTCTTGACGACCGCCGCACTGCTGACGGGTACCGCCCACGCGGCAGCACCGTCCAACGACGACTTCGACCAGGCCACCACGATCACCGCACTGCCGTTCAGTTCCACTGTGGACACTGGAGGGTCCACGGTGGCGGACGACGACCCGACGGACTGCACGTGGAGCGCGGGCAGCGTCTGGCTCCGCTACACCGCACCAGCCGACGGATTCGTCCGGATGACGGCCGACCGGCCGACCGGCGACAAGCCCGCCATCTCCGCCTACACGGGTGAGCGCGGCGCGCTGACGTGGACGCCGGGCGCCTGCCGGACCTCGCACGGCCGCGGCTCCAACACGTTCGCCGTGGCGGCGGGCACCACCTACCACTTCCTGGTGCAGGACATCCAGAACCCAGGGCCTGCCACGTTCGGCGTGGAACTCGTGCCCGCGGCGCCCAACGACGACTTCGCAGGCGCCGTCGACGTCCCGCTGGACACCGACATCGCGGCCGACAGCGGTCCCACCTCGTCGCAGGCGGGTGAACCGGTGCCGCACTGCGAGCACTGGAACACGCGCTCGCTGTGGTACCGCTACACCCCCGACCGCGCCCGGATCGTCTCGGCCAAGGTCACCAACGAGCTCAGCACGCCGAGCGTGACGGTCTTCCGCGGCACCGCGCTCGACGCGCTGACCGAGGTGGACTGCGTTCACACCAGCCACACCCCCGCGGTCTTCGCCACCGCACCGGGCGAGACGTACTACCTGCGGGTCGCGGACGGCGTCCACAGCGCGGGAGCGCTCACGCTGCGCCTGGAGGACGCCCCGCGGATCGCACCGACCACCGAGTGGATCATCCCGAACGACCCCGGCGTCTTCGACGACGTCCGGTTCATCATCAACCCCGGTGACCCGGCGGGCCGCTGGCTCGCGGGCGGCGAGGTCCAGTTCGGCGACGGCACGTCCGCCGAGATCCCCGCGGTCGAGGGCGCGGCCGAGGTCTTCCACCGGTACGCCGACGACGGCGCGTACGAACTCACGATCACCGGCCACACCGCGGACGGCCGCTCCGGCTCCACAACCCAAACGCTGCGGGTGGAAACGCACGACGTGACCGTGTCGAACGTGACCGCACCCGCCACCGCGACCGCGGGCGACACCGGCCAGGTCCAGGTGTCGATCACCAACACCCGCTACACCGAAGACGTCGTGGTGGAACTCCTGCGCCGCAGGTGGGACGGCTACTTCGACATCGTGGGCACCGTGCCGCAGCACATCACGAAGGACAGCACGGCGGTCGTGCCCTTCACCTACACGTACACCGACGCCGACGCCGCCCTGGGCAGGGCGACGCTCAAGGCACGAGTGCGCCTCACCAGCAGCACGGACAACAACCCGACCGACAACGAACGCACGGTGGAAACGACGATCACCCCAACCAGCCAGCCCTGGACCCGAACCGGCCGGTCGGAGCCACCACCGGCACTGACCGGCCGGCCCGCTGGCCTCGCCGAGCCCAGCGACGTCGAGCGCACCCCAGACAGCCTGCGACACCGCCGCGCAGCGGTCGTTGGTCAGGTCACCGGGGCAGCCGAACGTCCAGGTGTCGACCGCCATCAACGGATACGCGCCCTGGACACAGGCGACCAGCACGACCACCGCACCACGACCAACTGGACCAAACAGCTGGTCGACGGCAACCTCGGCGCCGAATCCTGGTGTGAAGGTCCGCTCCCGGCCGACTGTGGCGGTACCAGGACTGGTGACCTCGACGGACAGGGCGACGTGACCGCCCACACCCCACAGGACTATCACTTTCCGTAGCGACGTTCTCACCAGCAGAAATGTGAGCATCAACACTAGCCCGTGATGTTCCCGTGTTCATTTCGTAATATGGCGCGCTGTGTGAGCATGCCCCGTCCCCAACGCAAGGTGTTCCCGAATGTCGGGCCGACATAGAACGACGCAGACAGCCAGCCGGAACCGGAAGCTGCCCATCGCAGTCGCCGCCACCCTCTCCGTGGGCCTGGTGGTGACCTTCTGGGCCGTCCGCGTTCCCGACCAGCCGGTCGATCCAGCCGGAGCGGTCGCCCACCTGGCCGCCCCGTCGACCCCCAGCAGCCAAGACCTGCGACCCGTCACCACGACGACCTCCGCGCCGCCATCCTCTCAACCTCCGGTGACCACCACGGCGCCTCCGGTGACCACGACCCCGCCGCCGGTGACCACGACAGCACCCGAGACCACCACGCCGCCCCCCGCGCCGTCCTGTCCGACCACCCTGGACGGCGTCAAACCGCATGCGGCGCAGGTAGGTCACCACCTCGCGGGCAAGTTCGGCGTCGACGACATCGGCGGCGCCACCGGCCGCGGCGGCTCCGGAGAACACCCCCTCGGCCTGGCGCTGGACTTCATGGTCGACACCGCCACCGGCAACGCCCTGGCCGAGCACGTGCTGGCCAACCGCCAGGCGTTCGGCGTCACCTACGTGATCTGGCGCCAGCGCTACAACGACGGCAGCGGCTGGTCGCCGATGGAGGACCGGGGCAGTCCCACGGCCAACCACATGGACCACGTGCACGTGTCGTTCCAGGCGACCGCGACCGTCGACGTCACCTGCTGATCTCGTCGAGCGGCGAGCGGACCACCTCCATCACCAGCGGTGAGTGGTGGGCAGGTGCCTTTCCGGTGCTCGGCGAAGTCCGACCGTCCGGTGTGGTGGTGCGTCCACCACACCGGACGGTCAGCGGGTCGAGCACGACCGCCCCTACTTCGCGGCGCACAGGGCCTTGTCGAAGAAGGCGAGGACTTCGTACTGCCGGACCTCGTCGTTCGTCCCCGCGACGGTGACCGCTCGGCCGTCGGGGGTGATCGCGGTGCGGGTCTGGAACCCGTCGGCGTCGCCGCCGTGGCCGTACGCGGTGATCCCGCAGCTGAGCTTCATCTCGATGGTGCCAAGACCGTAGCGCCAGCCATCGGGCCATCCGGACGTGGCCACCGTCTGACGCATCTCCGCCAGCCGGTTGGGCTTGAGCAGCCGACCGTCCTGCAGGGCGACCAGGAACTTGTTCACGTCACTCGGGGTGGCGATCATCTGTCCCGCGGCGCCGGCGATCGACGGGTCGAACCGGGTGATGTCGATCAACTCTCCGTCGATCGGCTTGCCGTTGGCGTCCTTGGGCATCATGTAGCCCCGCGGGTGCGGGGCACGGATCTCGCGGTCGCCCTGGCCGGGGTAGTAGGTCTCCGTCAGCCCGATCCGGTTGATGATCCGGTCCGTGACCACCTCGGCGAACGGGCGTCCTGCCACCTTTTGCGCCACCAGGCCCAGCAACACGTACCCGGCGTTGCTGTAGTCCCACACCCTGTCCTGCCCCGGAGCGAACGTCGGTGCTTGCGTCAAGGACGAGTCCAACAACTCCCGTGCGTCGAAGTACCGGTCCTTGATCGGCAGGATCCCCTGGGACATCAGGGGGACCCCGGTGGGCATCCCGCTGGTGTGGTTCAGCAGTTGTCGGATCGTGATCGTCCGGCCATCGATCGCCGCACCGTCCCCGGTACCCCGCACCACGCCCGGCAGGACCTTCTCCACCGTGTCGTCCAGCGCGAGCTCGCCCTCGTCGACCAACTGCAGGATCGCCACCGCGGTGAACATCTTCGTGATGCTGGCGATCCGGACGTAGCCGTCCTTCGGCACCTTCGACTTCGTCCGGATGTCACCCACTCCAGCGGTGTAGTCCGTCACCCGCCCGTCCCGGCTCCGCACCGACATCAGCATCCCCGGCAGCGACCCGTCGCTGACCAGCTCCTCCAGACCTGCCTGCAACTCCTTGTCGTGAACCGGCCTCGATTTGCCGTCCGGCGCGGTCGCCGACGCCACGCCCGACACCGCGAGTCCGGCGATCGTCACCGCCGCCATCGCCGCGGCGACCACACCACGACGCCGGCGCGCGGGACTCGGGCGGGTTCCGGCCGGGCGACTGAGATCATTCGACAACAGACACTCCTCTTTGGACGATTGGGGCTGACCTGCACAAGTGTTGCCGCCGCCCCGGCTCCTCACCATCTCGTGCGCTGCACACCTCCGGTACAGCCAGCACTACCCCCGACACCCCGGAGGGCGCCCCTTCAGCCGGGCGTCAGTCCGCGCACAGCGCGGCGTCGATGAGCGCGTCCCGGTCCGCGGCGACGGACTCGTCGGTTACCGATCCGTTGAGCGAGGTGACCGTGAGGGTCACCGCGCGACCGTCATCGGTGGCCGCGTCGTGGGTCGCGTAGCCCGGGATGTTGCCGCCATGGCCCCACGCGACCCCGCCGCAGCTCAACGGCAGGCTGAAGATGCCGAGTCCGTAGCCAGGGCCCGACCTCGTATCCGGGTCCACCGGGATGGTGGTGCGCATCTGGGCCAGCTGGGCCGGTTCGAGCAACTCGCCGCCCAGCAGCGCGCGCAGGAACGTGTTGAGGTCGTCGGGTGTGGAGACCAGCTGGCCGGCTGCCCAGCCCCAGCTCGGGTCCATGCTGGTGAAGTCGAACAGCTCCTTGGTCGTCGGGTTGCGCTGGTAGCCCCTGGGGTGGCGGCCGCGGATGTCCTGCTCGCCGACCTCGGGCGCGTACGTGTCGCGCAGACCGATCCGCTCGATGACCCTGGTGGTCACCAGTTCGTTGAACGGGCGACCGGTGACCCGTTGGGCGATCAGCCCGGCCAGGACGTAGTTCGTGTTGCTGTAGGACCAGCCTCCGCCGGCGGGCCCGCCGTCCTCCCTGGCGTTCGCCAGGTCGAGCAGTTCGCGCGGTTCGAGGTAGACGTGCCGGTACGGGAAGAAGTCGCCCAAGGGCTCGAACATCGAGCTGGTGTAGTCGGGTAGGCCGCTGTTGTGCTGCAGCAGCTGGCGAACCGAGATGTTGGAGGCGTCCACGCCCTTGGCCCGCACCAAGCCCGGCAGGTACTTCTCGATCGGCGCGTCGAGTTCCACCTCGCCCTCTCCGGCGAGCTGGAGCACGACCACGGAGGCGAACATCTTGCTCGCGCTGCCGATCCGCACCCTGCCGTTCACCGGCACCTGCTCGCCGGTCCGCAGATCACCGAGCCCGGCCGTGTAGTGGCGGGTCCGGCCGCGGTGGTCCCGGACGGCAGCCAGCGCTCCTGGGTGCCGGTCGACACCGACGAGCTTGTCGATGCTCTGCTGCACCGCATCGCGGCGGGGCTCGGCCTGGGAGGCTGCGATCGAGCTGGCGAACGCGAGGCCGCCCGCCGCGACCGCCGCCACCGTCATGGTGGCCAGACGGCGACACCGCGGGGAACGAGGTCGACATCGCTGAGAAGAGGATGTGAACAAGGCAGACAACTCCTGGGTTCCACGAACGTCGGTCTTGCGATGACCGAGTGTCCCCAGGCTGCTCATCCCCTCCCCGGTGGACAATCCAGCTTGCTGGACGACCGAGGTAGTGGTGGCACCCCCGCGCCAGGGCCGCTCTTGTCCTGGTGGGTGGGAGAGGACGGCCCAGGTCGACTCGGTTTGATGTGGCAGTGCGCTGATCGGATATGGTCCCGGCTCGGGAGGTGGGATGACGCGGGTGTGGCAGCGCCTGTGGGCGTCGCTCGATGCCGCTGCGCGCCTGGTGGGTGGCCTGGGCACGGCATTGCTCGCAACGGTCGTCCTCGTCTGGATCGGCGTGGTCGTGCTGCTCAGCTGCGTCGGTGTCGGCATTCTCCTGGTGCCCTCCGCCCTGCGCGTGCTGCGGGCGGTCGCGAACCGGGAACGGGCCCGGCTCGATGTTCTCGACCCCGGCCCCGTGCCGCGCGAGGCGCGCGCCGCGGTGCGCGACGTGGTCGTGCGGCGTGAGCTGGCCTGGCTGCTGCTGCACGCCACAGCCGGCTTTGCTGTCGGGTTCACCGGAATCGCGATGCCGCTCACGATGGTGCAGAACACGACGTACCCGTTCTGGTACCGCTTGCTGCCGCCCGTGGACAACACCCCCAGCTTCATCTTCTGGGACATCTTCTGCGATGTCACAGACCTGACCGGCGCGTTGGTCGTCGCGCTGACCGGCGTGCTCTGCGGCGCCTTCATCGTCGCGCTCGGGCCGGCACTCGTCCGGGTGCAGGAGTGGCCGGGCCTGCACCTGCTGGCACCTCCCGCCGGCACCGACCTCTCGTTGCGGGTCGTCGAGTTGACCGCCACCCGTGCCGCCGCCCTCGACGCGCACGCCGCCGAGCTGCGCCGCATCGAGCGGTCGCTGCACGACGGCACGCAGAACCGGCTGGTCGCGGTGAACGTGCTGCTCGGCGCCGTGCGGCGGGCCGTGGACCGGGACCCCGCCGCGGCCCGTGCCGCGCTGGACCTCGCCCAGGACGCCTCCGAACAGGCGCTCTCCGAGCTGCGTGCGGTGGCGCGCAGCATCCTGCCCCCGGTACTGGCCGACCGCGGACTGGCCGGTGCCCTGGCAGGCCTCGCGGGTAGCTGCGGGGTGCCGTGCGAGATGGTGGTGGACGTACCGGGCCGGTGCGCCGCCTCGGTCGAGGCCACCGCATACTTCGTGGTGGCCGAGGCCCTGTCCAACGTGACCAAGCACAGCGGCGCCGCGAGTGCCGTGGTGGCGGTGGCCAGAGAGGGTGATCGGCTGCTGCTCCGGATCGACGACGACGGTCGGGGTGGCGCGGATGAGAGCGGCGGGTCGGGCCTTTCCGGCATCCGCAGGCGGATCGAGGCGTTCGACGGGCGCTTCACCCTGGACAGCCCGCCTGGCGGGCCCACGACGATGCAAGTGGAGTTGCCGTGCGGATCGTGATCGCGGAGGACGAGCCGTTGCTGCGGGAGGGTTTGGCGCTGTTGCTGCGCGCCGAGTCGCTCGACGTGGTGTGCACCACCGACACACCGGGATCGTTCCTGGCGGCGGTGTCCGAGCACGAGCCGGACGTCGCCATCGTCGACGTGCGGATGCCACCCACGCACACCGATGAGGGGATCGTGGCGGTCGTCGAGGCGCGGCGGCGCCAGCCCGGCCTCGCGGTGCTCGTGCTCTCGGCGTACGTGGAGCAGACGTTCGCCACCGAACTGCTGACCGGCGGCGCCAGCAGGCTCGGCTACCTGCTGAAGGAACGGGTGGGGCGGGTCGACGAGTTCATGAGCGCGCTGCACCGGGTGGCAGGCGGCGGCACCGCCGTGGACCCCGAGGTGGTGGGCCAACTGCTGGCCCGCAACCCGCACACCAGCGCGTTGGGCCGGCTGAGCCCCAGGGAACGCGACGTGCTCGCACTCATGGCCCAAGGACTCGGCAACACCGCCATCGCCGAGAAGCTCGTCATCACCGAAGGCGGAGTGCACAAGCACATCCGCAGCATCTTCGCGAAACTCGACCTCGCACCCGACGACCGGGCCGACCGGCGCGTCACCGCGGTCCTGCGCTACCTGGAGGGCAGCGGACCGAGGTAGCGCCGGTTCGTCGGCCACCGCGGCGAGCGCGGAGCGGAGCCACGCCGCGGCGGGCACGGGTACGTGGTTGCGTCCGCACGATCCCCACCGTCATCCAGCCGGTGCTGACCGACAACGGTGGGGTCGGCAAAGCGGTCGCCGGCGGACGTGGAGCAGGTCGGCCCAGAGCCGGTCCCCCTCTGCGCACAACGCACCAGAGCGACGGAGTCCGCTGCCCGAGCCGGTGATGGGCGAACAGGTAGACCCTGGTCACCGCGGGGCTGACAACGGCACACGAGTTCCGCAGAACCGAGCAAGGTCCTGCTGCGCTTCGAACTCGTCGCACCAGCGCGCGGAATCGAGGTGCAGCCTGCTCTACCTGACACCTGGGAGCCTGCGGTATCGGCGACGCAGGCGAACACCACTAACTTCTCGGTCATGAACTTCTCGCCCACCCGCGGCCAAGCCCTGCTCGCGACGGTCCTGGTAGTCAGCGTCGCGGCCAACGTCGCCGCTCAAGCCTTCGGTCTGAGCCTCTACATCAGCGCCGCTTTCGGGCTGATCGCCGTCGCCAGCGGCATCACGCTGTTCTCCAACCACCGCAAGAACCGTCAGGATCCGCGGACCTGAAGCGGTTGATGCCCGTTCATCACGGGTCGTCACCACGACGGGGATCTGGCTGCGCGCTCTGGAGAGGTTGGAGACGCACACTCCTGTAGCGCTGGTCCTGACCGGTGGGAAGATCCACGGGCTGCCCCGCCGAGGTGCCCTGACCATCGATGATGACAGCGAGCGCGGCCCGGCCTCGGGTAGTTTCCGGTGGCGTGCGACGGCGGCCGTCCGGACCAGACGGTTGCCGCGCAGAGCGGGACGGTCCCCCGGTTGCCGGGGCTCGCATCCGGACCGGAGCCCCAGGTCCGGCGGCGCCCGGCTCCCACCTACCGCCGCTGACGACGAACAGCCTGCGGAAATGACGTCCGAGTTCGTGCGGCGCACCAACGCACGGTGTCCGCCGCTGCGTTGACGGCGGCCGTGCTCGTCGAACCGGGCCGGCATCGCCGCCGCGGAGCGAAGGTACAGCCTGCACTACCGAGGAACACCCGCAGCCTGGGTCGCTCCGGCCGACCGACGGCATTACGGTTCTGCCTGGGAGTAAAAGGACTCCACACGGTTCGCGATCGACAGCTTGCCCTCCGTTCTGCTTCTCGGAGCCTCTCGAAACGAGCCTCATGTTCCCCGTGCTGCAGGCGGTGTTGGCCGTCCTGTCCCTGCTCTGCGTCACCTGGTCGTTGGTGCTGATCGCGGCGAACAAGCCGCTGCTGCCGCTGGTGGGAGCCAAGCGAGGACTCGTCGGCCTCCTCGCCGCGCTCGAGATCGGACTGCTGGTCCAAGCTGTCGTCGGCGTCGTGCAGATGCCCGGCCTGGACGGGGAGACCGACCGATTGTCCTTCCTCGGCTACCTCGCCGGGCCGCCGCTGATCCTCCCGGTCGCGGTCGTGTGGTCGGCGGCGGAACGCACCCGATGGAGCGCGGGTGTGCTGGCGGCCGCCTGCTTCAGCGTGCCCGTCATGGTTCTACGCCTCGGCCAGCTCTGGGCCGGACATGCGTGACACATCGACCCGCCAGGGACCGGGCCGCACGCTGGTCGCCGTTTACGGGATCTTCGCCGTCGCCGCCACCTCGCGGTCGGCAGTGCAGCTCGCTACCCGCTTCGACCAAGCCCCCATCGCGTACGTGCTGTCCGCGCTCGCCGCCGGGGTCTACGTGCTGGCCACCGTCACCCTTGCGGTCGACTCACGGCGGATCGCACTTGCCGCGTGCACCGTCGAACTCGTCGGCGTGCTCGCGGTCGGCGCGGCCAGCCACGTGGCACCCGACGCTTTCCCCGACGCGACGGTGTGGTCGTTCTTCGGAATCGGCTACGGCTTCGTCCCGTTGGCGCTGCCGGTTCTCGGCCTGTGGTGGTTGAGGAGGACCGCGTGACCGGCGTGCTCAGCGACTGGTTCTTCACCAGCGCGTTCGGGATCTACATGGCCGCTGCCCTGTTCTGCGCCGCAGAGTGGTCTCTCACGCGGTACTCGGATTCACCGCCACCCGCCGCTGTCCGATGCGGGCGGCTCGGCGTCGCGCTGACCGTGCTGGGTGCGGTGCTGCACCTCGTGTCACTGGTGCTGCGAGGCGTTGCCGCGCATCGTGTTCCGTGGGCCAACATGTACGAGTACCTGTCCTCGTTCGGACTGGTCGTGGTGGTCGCTTGGCTCTACGTGGTGTGGCGTCACGAGCTGAGGCGGCTATCGCTGTTCGTGCTCCTGCCGCTGGCCCTGTTGTTGTTCCTCGCGGGTAATCAACTCTACGTCGAGGTCGCTCCGGTGCAGCCCGCCCTGCGGTCGTACTGGATCGCGATCCACGTAGCGGCGGCCCTGATGGCGAGCGGCGTCTTCTTGCTGTCCGGCGTCATCAGCGGCCTGCACCTGTGGGCCTCGTACCGCCCGGTGAGACGACTTCCGCTGATCGACCACCTCGACCAAGTCGCCTACCGCACCGGCACGATCGGCTTCGTGACGCTCACCTTCGCGATCATCACCGGCGCGGTCTGGGCCGAGTCGGCATGGGGCCGTTACTGGGACTGGGATCCGAAGGAGACGGTCGCGTTCGTTTCCTGGGTCTGTTACGCGGCCTACCTGCACGCCCGCGCGACGGCCGGGTGGCGCGGCAAGCCAGCGGCCTGGGTCAACGTCGTTGGAATGCTCGCCGTGCTGTTCAACCTCTTCTTCGTCAACCTCGTGGTATCCGGCCTGCACTCCTACGCCAGCGCGGACTGAAGACGATTTCCACGGCATTGACGCGCTGCCAGTGGTCGGCACGCACCTGAGCTGCCCCGAGTTCGGTGGAGACCTTGATGTGCCCTGGGTTTTGCGGAGTCGGATTACTGGACTTCATGCTGATGATCCCCAGGAGAAGTCAGCATGCCCAGAAGTTGCCCGTCAGAGTTCCGCAGCAAGGTCCTCGATCTTCTCAAAGCCGGCCGCACCGTCGCCCAGGTCGCGCACGACCTGCAGATCAGCGACCAGACCATCTACACCTGGCGCCGCCAGGCGCTCGTCGATGCCGGACAAGAACCAGGCCTGACCTCGGTAGAGAAGGCCGAACTTGCCTCGGCCCGACGTCGGATCGCCGAACTGGAGACCGAACTGGCGATCCACCAGCGTGCCACCGAACTACTCAAGGAGGCGGTGCGCCCAAAAGCCCGCTTCGCCGCGATCGCGGCGATGGCCCAGGACGGACTGTCGATCCAGACTGCCTGCCGAATCCTGGGAGTGTCTGAGTCAGGGCTGCACGCCTGGCGTAGTCGAGCTCCGTCGGCTCGCTCGGTGCGGCACGCCTGGCTGACCGACCTCATCAGGCAGGTCCACGCCGCCTCCAACGGGGTGTACGGCTCCCGGCGGGTGCGCGCCGAGTTGATGCTGGGCCGTGGCATCACGGTGAGCCACGGCGCGGTCGAGATGCTGATGAAACGTGCGGGTATCACCGGACTTCCGGGCCGCAAACATCGGCGGCCCAGGCCGGACACGGCCACCGCGACCGACCTGGTCGACCGCGATTTCGTCCGCACCGCACCGAACCAGCTTTGGATCACCGACATCACCGAACACCGCACCCGTGAGGGCAAGGTCTACTGCGCCGTAGTGCTGGATGCCTTCTCCCGCAAGGTGGTTGGCTGGTCGATCGACAGCCGCCAGGACGCCGCGTTGGTGACCAACGCGCTCGGTATGGCCCTGCACAACCGCGAGGCCGCAACGGACACCGTGATCCACTCCGACCACGGTGTCCAGTACATATCATGGGCGTTTACTCTACGTGCCAAGGAGTCCGGGCTGCTGCCGTCGATGGGTTCGATCGGCGACTGCTACGACAACGCGATGATGGAATCGTTCTGGGGCCGGATGCAGACCGAACTACTGGACCGCAAACGCTGGCGCACCCGCCTCGAGTTGGCCAACG